>WFUI01000096.1 GCA_015485035.1 Mariprofundus sp. | reverse complement strand
GGGGTTTGGCTTGCTTGCATTGTTTGCCAATATCTGGTGCCTGCTTTTGATTGCCAAACACCGGCATGGTGAAATTCATATGCGTGCCAGCTGGATATTCTCCAAAAACGACGTGATCGCCAATGTAGGCGTGATCCTGGGCGGGCTGTTGGTCTATCTGCTTGATTCGCACCTGCCTGATTTGCTGATCGGTTTTGCCATTGCACTGATCGTGATTCGGGGGGGGATTGCCATTATCAAGGATGCCATGAAAGAACAGATGCAGGTAGGGAGATACTGATTTTTATCTCTTGCGGTATCGGAGAATCCGTGCACAGGTGCCGATATTTCACTGTATTACCAAATCTCTTGCTATCACAAAGATCGATACCTAGCGTTCGGGTCATGCGTTCTCTGGCCTGGATTGCCGTTTTTTCTCTGCAAATGGGCATGTTTGTCTGCGGTGCGGGCATTGATGTATGCCATGCAGCGGATACACCTGCGCATATTGCATCGTCCCAATCAGATACAGATCATGATAGCTCTCCAATTGACCAGACCTGTGCAGCTCATGCTGCGCACGTTTTTCTGGGGCAGCCGGCATATGACCAGGGTCAGGCGGATAACGGCAATAAACCGGTCAATCTTCTGGCCTCATTGAACCTTCCCGAGATTTCCCACTTAATCGAACAACCTCCCAGGTTTTTGCACAGCTGATTTTAATGGCTGAAGAGCCAGTCTGATCTTTTGACGGTCTCACTGATGCTCTCAAACTGCCACTGAACAACTCAGTTCTGAAAAAAAATCAGCTTCCCCGTTCACTTATTCTATTTCACAGGGGGAAAACTGTGCGTACACGATTTTTTTTAACCGGAATGCTGTTATGCATTCACCCAATCTATGCTTATGCTGATTCGCTGCAGGAGGCGATGGATCTCGCAGCCGCGAAGCATCCGATGTTGCAAATGGCTGATCAATCTATTGCAGCAGCCAGAGGAAATCTGACGGAACAGGGCGCTTATGCCTATAACCCGGAGCTTTCTCTGGAACCGCAACGCCGCCGCCTGAATGGCGGGGGTACAGCGAATGATTATTATATTACCCTGTCTCAGGGTATCGAAATTGGTGGCAAACGGGGGCTTAGAGAACAATCGGCTCAGGCCGCTCTGGATGCTGTTAGCAAAGGTCGGGAAAATACTCGTCAGCAACTGATGGTTGAAGCCGCCCGGGCTTATGTGACGCTCTCACTGGCTGAACAGGCATTTGATTTGCGTAGCCAGCAGAGTGAGATGTTGAAAAAAGTCAGCCATGCCGTGGCTTTGCAACTCAAGCTGGGTCAATCCAGCCAGCTCGATGCCAATCTTGCCCAATCAGCTTATTCTTCTGCACTGAATGCAACGACAGTTGCCAGGCAGTTTTTAACACAAAGCAGACAAGCTTATCTGATCGCTCTGGGTCGCAGTGGTCAAATGCAAACTCAGGGGCAGGGAAAGTCTTCCGGCCTGAAACTGCCCGAACTGCTGACAAGCTGGCAACCGCCAACCGATGCATACAAGGTTGCACTGGAATCACGACCCGATCTTTCAGCCCTGCGTTCAAAGCTGGCACAATCGACGGCTCAGGCTGATCTGGCCAGTGTGTCGCGCATTCCCGATATCTCACTGAGTGCGATGACAGGCCGCGAAGCCGGTGAAAATCTGATCAAGTTTGGTATCACGATTCCATTTCCTGTATTGAATAGTCATCAGGGTGCCTACCGCGCCGCACTGGCTCAAAAAGAACGGGTGAATACAGGGCTGGAATGGTCAACGCAGCAATTACGCTATGCGGTGGAAAGCGCCATTGCCAACCATGCCAACGCCATGCGGGCTCTGTCCGGCATCATCAGCTCAAATATGCAACAGAATGCCGAAGACACCATCAAACTGGCTCAAAAAGCCTACGATGCAGGCGAGTTGGACCTGGAAGAACTGGTTGTGCATATCAGGCAGGGACTTGATGCACGCATGACTGCGCTTGAAATCATCAAACAGGCCTGGCTGGCCAGAATCCGACTGGCCCGTGTGCTCGGCCATCCCGAATATATTCTTAAAGGAATCCAATCATGAAAACAGTTATTTTATGTTTAACAATATTCACATTTTTGATGAGTGCTCCGGTCATCGCGGCAGAGCATGGCCATGATCAAGCCGGGGGCAGCGATCATAATGAAAGCGGTCATCAAGGAGGTGGCCATGAAGAGGGTGGCCATGAAGAGGGTGGCGTAATCAAACTGACGCCTGCACAAATAAAGCAGGCTGGCATTATGACCGAAACACTGCAGCTGCGTCCGGCTATGCAAGCGATCACGGCTCCTGGTACGGTGGCATTTAATGCCTATGCATTGGCGGATATTACTACGCTGGTCGATGCCATGGTTTATGCCCGGCATGTACGCCTGGGCGATCATGTGAAAAAAGGACAGAAACTGGTCACTCTGAACAGTACGTCGCTTGCACAGGCGCAGGCGAATTATCTCAAGGCCCGGGCTGAACACAACAGAAGCAGACAGGAATTGACGCGTCTGAAAAAACTGGCAAAACAAAAAATAATTTCCCAGGCACGTTTGCAACAGGCTGACAGTACGTATCAGGCGATGCATGCCAATCTGGCTGCAGCCAAAGCAACGCTCTATTCCTACGGTTTGAGTCAAGGTGATATCTCCACGTTATTAAAGCAGGATGTTTACGGCCTGTTAACACTGCGGGCGCCTCATGCCGGCACTGTTGTGGCCGATGATTTTCGCCTTGGTCAGCACCTGCCGGCGGGTAGTCGCTTGATGCAGGTGGTGGATGAATCGCATGTATGGGTTGAAGCCAAAATTCCGGAATCATTACTGTCAGATATTCGCATTGGTCAAATTGCATCGGTTACGCCCAAAGGGAGCAAGGGAAATTATCCGGGCACTGTCATTAATATTCATCACCAGCTCGATGCCATCACCCGCACTGCCGGCGTACGCCTGGAAATTCAGAACAGTGATGATCTGCTGCATCCCGGCATGTTTGTAAGTGCAGAGATTGCAACGGGTTCCGGTGAAAAAACACTGCTGCTTCCTGAGCAGGCCATTCAGCGTCAGGGAAGTGAGTTGATTGTGTTTGTTGAGGAGGAACCGGGCCATTTTGAGCGCCGCGAAGTGACTGTCGGCAAGGTGAATATGGGGCTGTTACCGATTCTTACCGGTGTCAAAGCGGGTGAGACTGTTGTTGTGAAGGGCGCATTTGTGCTCGCTTCGGAGCTGGCCAAGGCCGGTTTTGAAGTACATAACCATTAGAGGTATCGATCATGCTTACAAAAATGATTGATGCGGCGGTTAATAACCGTTTACTGATCCTTATGCTGTTGATCGGCTCCATGGCTTATGCGGTATTTGTCGTGCCGAAGTTGAATCTGGATGCTTTTCCCGATGTCACCAATGTGCAGGTGCAGATTAATACCGAAGCGCAGGGTCTGGCCTCGGAAGAAGTGGAGCAGCTCATCACCTACCCGATTGAGGCGGTGATGTATTCCTTGCCTGATGTCGAAGAAGTACGTTCGATCTCCAAAACAGGATTATCTGTGATTACCGTGGTATTCAAAGAAGGTACGGATATCTATTTTGCCAGACAGCTGGTGTTCCAGAAACTTCAGGATGCCCGCCAAACGGTACCTGCCTGGGCAGGCATACCGAAGATCGGACCGAACACATCAGGCCTTGGCCAGGTGTTTCAATATATCATCAAGTCCGATCCGGCGGCCGGTTTTGATGCAATGACCCTCAGGGCATTGAACGATTGGGTAGTCAAACTGATGCTGATGCCGGTTGAAGGCGTGACGGATATTCTCTCCTACGGCGGTGAGGTGCGCCAATATCAGGTGCAACTGAATGCGGAGCGTTTGCTTTCCTATAATCTGCATGTGGGTGATGTGGTCAGTGCCATTGAAGCCAACAACCGTAATGCCGGTGGCTGGTATCTGCCGCAGGGAGATGAACAGTTAGTTATTCGTGGCGTGGGTTGGGTGCCCAGCGGCAAAGACGGGCTTGCCGCGATTGCGGCCATTCCGGTTAAAACCATTGATGGCACATCAATTCGTGTGCGGGATGTGGCAACCGTGGCTTTTGGCGGTGAAATTCGTCAGGGCGCAGTAACGATGATGGAGCGCACCGCTTCCGGTCAGGTTCAGGACCTTGATGAAGTGGTGGTTGGCATTGTTCTGAAACGTTTTGGAGCCAATACAAAAAATACCATTGATGATGTGAAATCCCGCCTGAAGATAGTGCAGAAATCCATGCCGAAGGGTGTCACGATTCAGCCGTTTTATGACCAATCCGACTTGATCAATAAAGCGGTGTGGACAGTAGAAAAAGCGCTGATCGAAGCATTTGTACTGATTATCATCATTTTGTTCCTGTTTTTGATGAATGTGCGGGCAGCGACGCTGGTGCTGCTGTCCGTACCCATTTCAGTATTATCAGCATTGGCGGTGATGCAGCATTATGGTATTTCGGCCAATCTGATGAGTCTCGGTGGACTGGCTATTGCCATCGGTATGATGGTTGATGGTTCCGTGGTGATGGTGGAAAATATCTTCAAACACCTGGAGAAAATGCCCAAGGGGAATCATGGCCGGGAAAACAGTGCAGGCATTCCACTGCGTATTACCGAAGCCTCCAAAGAAGTGGTGCGGCCGGTGCTGTTTGCCGTTCTTATTATCCTGCTGGTGTTTACACCGCTGTTCTCGCTGGAAGGTGTGGAAGGCAAGATGTTTACACCGATGGCATTGTCGATCTGCTTTGCCATGTTTGCATCATTGCTGGTGGCAATATTTGTAATGCCGGTGTTGGCGACCTATGCCTTTACCAAAGGCGTAGTTCACAAAGAGAGCCCTGTGCTGGCGCCTATAGCCCGGGCTTATCATCGCCTGCTCCGCTCTGCCTTGAACGCGCGTAAGCGCGTGGTGGGTGGAGCAGCCGTGGCCTTTGTATTAACCATTGCCATTGTCCCTTTTCTGGGTACGGAGTTTGTGCCTGAACTGGAAGAAGGCACGCTGGCGATTCGTGTTACGCTGGCACCATCTTCTTCGTTATCCTATGCAAAAGAGATGGGAGGAAAGCTGGAGAAAGTGTTGATTGATGCATTTCCGGAGGTGACCTATGTATCAGCCCGAATAGGGCGTGCGGAAATCGGCGGCGATCCGGAACCGGTGTCAAATGTCGAGCTGTTTGTTGGCTTAAAACCGGTCGCGGAATGGACAAGCGCCAGTGACAGGCAGGCCCTGCAGACGCTGATGCGCGAGAAAATGGAAGTGGTGCCGGGTTTATTGATCGCATTTACCCAGCCGATTGCCATGCGTGTTGATGAGTTGATATCCGGCGTCAAGGCGGCTCTGGCAATCAAACTGTTTGGACCGGATCTGAAAGTGCTGGCCGAAATGGGCAAAAAGATCGAAACACTGACCAAACAGGTTGAAGGTACGCGCGATGTGGCGATGGAGCAGATTGAGGGTGAAGCCCAGTTGGTGATTCGTCCTGATCGCAGCAAGCTGGATCGTTACGGCATTCCGGTGGATGATGTGATGAATCTGGTGGCGGATGCTATTGGTGGAGCTACTGCAGGGCAGGTGATTTCAGGCAACGAGCGTTATAATATCTATGTGCGTTTAGCCAGGGGTTTTCGTGATAACCCGAAAGCCATTGGCAACCTGATTCTGCAAGCACCTGACGGCGGCTGGGTACGGCTGGAAGATGTGGCATCGATTGATGTGGAGCAGGGGCCGCCAATGATCAGGCGTGACGATGTTCAGCGCCGTGTGGTGATTCAGAGCAATGTGGAGGATCGGGATATGGGCTCTCTGGTGGCAGAGCTGGATCAGCGTATTCAGAACGAAATCGAACTGCCGCCGGGTTATGCCGTGGTGTTCGGTGGGCAGTTCGAGAATCAGCAACGGGCACAGGCCAAGCTGATGATCGTGGTACCATTGTCATTATTAATGATCTTTCTGTTGCTCTATTTCATGTTCCATTCCGTGGGTCAGGCCACACTGATTATGCTGAATGTACCGATGGCATTGATCGGTGGCATTCTGGCTTTATGGGCATCAGGGCAGTATTTGTCTGTTCCATCGAGTATCGGTTTCATTGCCCTGTTTGGCGTGGCTGTGCTGAACGGTGTGGTGCTGGTCGATGCAATTAATCGGCACTGGGATGATTGCAATGATATCAATGAAGCCATATGCAATGGCGCAGAGAGTCGTTTAAGGCCGGTATTGATGACGGCGATGATTGCAGGACTGGGCCTGGTTCCCCTGCTGCTGGCGACAGGGATTGGTTCGGAAATTCAAAAACCATTGGCAACCGTGGTTGTTGGCGGGCTTGTTTCTTCCACACTGCTCACGCTGTTTGTATTGCCGTGCCTGTTTGGTCGTTTTAGCAGCAATAAATTAAAAGAAGAACGTGATAAATCATGATGTTGTTTCTTTGCTCTATGCGTTGTAAATGCTGATAGTGTGCCATTCATGAGCCATGTTCATCATCACCATGCATTGAACGCCGCCTTCTGGTTGACGGCGGCGTTCGCTGTGGTGGAACTGGTTGGCGGGTTGATGGCCAATTCGCTGGCATTGCTGGCAGATGCAGGCCACATGGTTTCGGATGTCGCAGCGCTGGGATTAGCCATGTTTGCCGGGCGTATTGCCGGGCGGCCTGCTCACAGGCAAATGACCTATGGTTACGGTCGCGCCAAGGTGCTGGCTGCGCAGGTGAACGGTTTAATGCTGTGGTTTCTCAGCGGCTGGATTGTCTGGGAGGCAGCAGGGCGGTTGGCCAACCCTCCGGTCGTTCAGGGTGGTATGGTGTTATGGATTGCAGCGCTCGGCCTGATCATCAATCTGATCGTAATGCGCTGGTTGCACGGCAGCCATGATATCAATACACGTGCCGCCTACTGGCATGTGCTGGGGGATGCGCTGGGTTCTGTTGCCGCCATTGTTGCCGGTGGCGTGATTCTATTAACCGGCTGGATGCCGATAGATCCGATCCTTTCCTTTATTGTTGCCGGAATACTGGCCTGGGGTGGCTGGCGACTGGTGCGCGAAACGACACTGGAACTGATGGAAGCGGTACCACAGGGCGTCGATCCAGGTGCAATGGAGGGAGCGATGCAGGCTGTAGAAGGCGTTACAGGCATTCACCATATTCATATCTGGCGATTACCGGCAGGCAAGCTGGCAATGTCCGCTCATATCGGCATAGATGAGATGGCGCATTGGACAGAACTGCTGCCCGCGCTGCTTAAAATACTGAAGCAGTATGATATTGAACATGCAACCCTGCAGCCGGAGACAGGTTGCGATGATAACCATTGTTCGGTATCAGGGCAGAATCAAAAGAATTGAATGGTGATGCCCGGATAAAACAGCAGGTCCACATGCGGGAAATCTGATTGCTCGTCCGGCACCGATAGCTGCGTGCAACATGCGTGTCACAATTGGATGTTATGATGTGTCAAAATATGACACGAAGTGACGGTACAATATGTATGCACCTTTTGCTTTTGGCATCATTGGTTTGGTTTTTACGCTAATACTGGGTTACAAAATATGGATTCGTCTCAGACTGTCCCGGGCCAAACACCGCTCGCTGGCCGGGCATTCCAAGTGGTCCAGGCGGATTGCCGGCCAAATTCCATTTTTCGAGTATAACGAACAACATTTTTTCAGCAGTGATGGTTCACCGGAGAATATAAGTTTGCAGCGGCGGGAGGCATTTCATCAGCTGGCCGGTTTGCTGAAAGATAAATCACCCCAAAGCATTGCGTTCAATGAATCCTTGGAGTCCTCTGTTTCGGATGTGCATTTCACCAATGCATATCGGGTTCCGTTTCCTTATCGCAATTATGTGCAAAAGTATTTGAAGCTGGGTGCGGTCGTTGAAGAAACGGAAGGCGTCAGGATGAAGGATCTGGATGGTAACTGGAGCTATGACCTGAGCGGCTCTTATGGCGTGAACGTGTTCGGGTATGATTTTTACAAGGATTGCATGGAAAGTGCATGGGAAAAGGTGAAAAAACTGGGGCCGGTTCTGGGTCCTTATCATCCAGTCATACGGGATAATGTTGAAAAACTGAAAAATATTTCAGGGCTGGATGAGGTATCTTTTCACATGTCCGGCACAGAGGCGGTGATGCAGGCCGTACGTCTGGCTCGTTATCATACCGGTAAAACGCACCTTGTCCGACTGTGCGGGGCTTATCACGGATGGTGGGACGGCGTTCAGCCGGGGATCGGCAATGAACGTAAAACCAGCGATGTGTATACCCTGAGTGATATGAGCGAGGCTACGCTAAAGGTATTGGAAACCCGCAATGATATTGCCTGTGTACTCATTAACCCTTTGCAGGCACTGCATCCGAATGCAAATGCGGCCAGTGATACCGCATTGATCAGCAGCGATCGCCATGCTGCTTTTGATCGGGCTGCTTATACGGGCTGGCTAAAACAGCTGCGGGATGTTTGCGCGCGGCGTTCGATTGTCCTGATATTTGATGAAGTTTTCTCCGGTTTCCGGTTGGCTTATCGGGGCGCTCAGGAATATTTCAATATTCAGGCGGATATGGTCACTTACGGAAAAACGCTGGGGGGTGGATTGCCGGTCGGGGTGTTGTGCGGAAAACATGTCTTGATGAAGCGCTTTACTGATGAACAGCCACTGAAGGTTTCATTTGCGCGCGGCACATTCAATTCGCACCCTTATATAATGGCAACGATGAATGAATTTCTGAACCGCATCGCATTACCTGAATATCAGCATATGTATCAACAAGTCGACGTTTTGTGGAATGAGCGGGTCTATCAGCTGAATTATCGATTCAGGGAGGCCGAACTGCCGCTTCGTATTGCCAATATATCATCGGTCTGGACAATTCTTTATACCCGGCCATCACGTTACAACTGGATGTACCAGTACTACTTGCGGGCTGAAGGGCTCAATTTAAGCTGGATTGGTACAGGCCGGGTGATCATGAGCCTTAATTTCAACGATGATGATTACCTGCAGGTAATGAATCGTTTTGTCAGTGCGGCGGAAAAAATGCAGCAGGGTGGTTGGTGGTGGCAAAGTCCGGAACTGAGCAATAAGACTATTAAACGACAGATGTTGAAAGACATGCTGTATGCACGCTTCCCGATGCTGAAACCACAGCATCGACGTGATGGTCATCGAGTCGACCAGCAGCCGGTCGAGGAGTGATCAGCCTGTGATCGATTTTGTGAGTAGCCAGACAAGCGCATTTCGAAAATCGCTGCAACTTGAATTCAATCAATATCTGGATCAGACCACAAACAGGTTTCCGCTGAAAGATTGCCTGCGCATGGATTTGCACTGCCATGATTTCAACAGTGATGTACCTGATGAGTTATGGGGGCGCATTCTGGGTTTGCCGGAAACCTGGCTGAAAACCAAACATCTGGTGCGATGTTTGCAGGGCAATGGTTGCGATGTTATCACGGTGACCAATCATAATAATGCCCGATCCTGCTGGGAGCTGATGGAAAAGGGGCAGGATGTTCTGGCTGCCGCCGAGTTCACCTGCCATTTCCCCGAATATGATTTGTTTGTGCATGTTTTAACCTACGGGTTTACACCCGAGCAGGAAGTTGTATTGAAGGGTAGTCGCGGTGATATTTACCAGTTCCTGCGCTATACCGCAGCGCACGATATCCCGGTTATATTGCCGCATCCGATGTATTTCTATACACGCAATGAACATATTGACCTGGAACTGTTTGAAAAACTGGCTGTGTTGTTTGAACGCTTTGAAGTTCTGAACGGGCAGCGGGACCAGTGGCAGAGTGTGCTGACGCTCAACTGGGTCAACAGTCTGACACCTGAAAAAATCCGCAGCTATGCCGGGAAACATGGTTTGGATCCCGCTGATTTCGGCGTCGACCCGGACCGGCCGAAAGTGCTTACGGGCGGTTCGGATGATCATATGGGGATTTTTGCCGGTGAGTGCGGTTCGTATCTGTATGTGCCCGATCTTTCCAAACGGCTTAAAACCAGCAAGCCATCAGAGCTGGCTCTGGAGGCTATTCGTGACAATCGTATTGTGCCTTTCGGCTATGTGGCGGAAAATCAGAAACTGAATATTGCCCTGCTGGATTATTTTTCACAGGTTGCGACGCATATTGAAGACCCGGGTCTGTTACGTATCATGTTTCATCGCGGTGAAACATCGGATAAACTGGCCTGTTTTGCCATCAGTAATCTGTTGCTGGAAATGCAGAAGCACAGGAATACACAGAAATTCTACGATTGTATTCATGCCGCATTGCAGGGCAGGAAACTCAGCAAACTGGTCAAATGGAATACCAAAAAAGATTACCGTTTCTGTATCAGATATCTTGAGCAGATCAGTGCAAGTAAAAACAAATCACCTGAAGAATTTATCAAAACGGTGAATCAGACCATCCCCAGGCTGTTTACCGAGCTGAATCTGCTCATGATCAAGCGTGTAAAAAAAGCATCATTGATCAATGCGGATAACAAGCTGGAGAACTTTTCAACCGAGGAAATTGCCCGCAAGTTCGAGATTCCCAGCCAGTTGACCGGTTTGTTCGATGGTGGTCACAGCAAGCCGGGGTTCAGCGGTCTGAATATCGGCAAGCTGCTGGATAGTCTGTCCTTTCCGGTGCTGGTCAGCATTATCCTGCTGGGCACGACATTTGCCAGCACGCGTCTGCTGTATCAGAACCGACGCTTCCTGAACGATTTTGCTGCACATATCGGCAGTGCCGAACACCCCAGGCGTGCTTTGTATCTGACCGATACCCTGCGTGATAAAAACGGCGTATCGAGTTCGCTAAGCGGGAAACTCAGGGAAATTCAGCGTGCCGACTTGCCGGTTGATTTTCTGATTTGCCATGCTGATGTCGAACCAGAGCCGCATTTGCATGTGGTGCGTCCGCTTACCAGTTTTTCCGTAGCGGATTTTGGTGAGCAGGAGTTCCGTCTGCCTGATTTCATGGAAGTAGCCCGTATCTTCTATGAGGGGGGGTATGATCGCATTGTCTGTTCCACCGAAGGGCCGATGGCATTGGTCTCTTTGTTGATCAAGTCGATGTTCAATGTGCCCGGATACTTCTTTATGCATACGGACTGGATCGACTTTATCAAGGATAATACCGACCTCAGTCAGCACGAACGGGATCGTATTCGCCGCTTTCTACGCTTCTTCTATCAGCAATATACCGGTGTATTCGTGCTCAACAATGAGCACCGGAGCTGGCTGACCGGACACCAGATGCAGCTGGATAACGACAGGGTATTTTTGACAGCGCACCACACGCAGCCGCCAGATCCTGCTGTTCAGGCCGTCAGCAAAAGCGAGCTGTTTGATGGTGCAAGCGATGATTTGCCCGTATTACTGTATGCCGGTCGACTGAGTCGGGAAAAGGGATTGTTTGACCTTCCAGAGATGGTTGCCCGTATCCGACAATCCGTGCCTGATGTCAGGGTTGTGATTGCCGGAACGGGGCCTGCCGAAGCGGAACTGAAAAAAGTGTTACCTGATGCGCTGTTTCTGGGCTGGGTCGACAAGGCCCGGATGAAATCGTTGTATGCCGGTCTTGATCTGTTTGTGTTTCCATCCCGCTTTGACACCTTTGGTAATGTTGTGTTGGAAGCATTCACCTACGGCATGCCGGTCATCGCGTACAATTGCAAAGGCCCCAAAGATATTATTCAGCATGGAATCAATGGTTATCTGGTGGAAGATATTGAATCCATGGCCGTACAGGTCGCCAGCTTTTTTGGCGATGCTGCACATCGATCCATGATGCAGAAGAATGCTGTTCGGCGCAGTTATGACTATCAGGCGGAACCGATCATGCAGCGGTTTTTGCAAGATATGGGGCTGACACATACGGATTCTTCCCCCGTATAACATGTCAAAACTGATTGCCGTATTAACGCAGCAGGAACAACTGAACTTTCTGCTCACCAACCGCATTCCACGCCGCTGGCTGACGCAATGGATGGGATGGTTCAGTCGGATTGAGAATCCTCTTTTAACACGACTCTCTATCGCTCTGTGGCGTATCTTTGCCAGGGATCTGGATTTGTCGGAAGCCCGGAAGCAGTCATTTATCAGTCTGCATGAATGTTTTATTCGGGAATTGAAACCGGGTGTTCGCCCGATTGATCCGCGGCCATCGGTTGTTGTCAGTCCGTGTGATGCGATCGTGGGGGCACATGGCAGAATTAAGGGAGGAAGCGTATTTCAGGCCAAGGGATTCCCATATGAACTGGGGGATTTGATTCCGGATCAGTCCTTACAGGAGAAATATCGGGACGGGGTATTCGTCACACTGCGTCTGAAATCGAGTATGTATCACCGCTTTCATGCGCCTGTGGATTGTCAGGTTCATGGTATCAATTATATCTCCGGTGATACCTGGAATGTCAATCCGATTGCATTGAAGCGTATTGAGAAACTGTATTGTAAAAACGAGCGCGCAGTCTTGCAGCTGGATGTGGATAAGCCTGAACACAGTATAACGCTGGTACCTGTTGCGGCTATATTGGTTGCGAGCATGAAGTTTCATTGTCTGGAGGGAGATATGGATCTGCGCAGTCGTGGTTCCAATGATCTGCCTTGTCATGCTACCTATAGCAAAGGCGATGAAATGGGCTATTTCCAGCATGGCTCCACCATTATTTTGTTTGCCACATCCCATTATATTTTTTGCGATAATATTCAGGAAGGGCAGGCTATAAAAATGGGTGAACCTTTACTTGAATTGATATCCTGAGCTGTCTCGGCAGTGACTTTGTGTTGACATAAACTTGTCATAAAACACATGCACCATTTCGCATAATTATTTTCAGGAAGGGGAGATGAATCATGGGTTTTATTGAAGAACTTCGCATGCAACGCTGGGATGACCACCGTTATTATCATCATAATCGTATCAACCAGTTTCTGCATCTGGCCAGTTCAATCTGTTTTATTGTCAGCTATGTGTGGATTTTTCTGGATCCGGTCATGGCGGTATTGTTCGGCTGGGTCGTGGCGATGTTATTACGTCAGATCGGGCACTTCTTTTTCGAGCCGAAAACCTATGATGAAGTTAATGATGCGACACATGATTATAAGGAAAGTGTGAAGGTCGGTTATAATCTTTCCCGCAAGCTGGTTCTGTTGTCACTTTGGGTCATTGCTTCTGCCACATTATATGTTGAGCCCTCACTGTTCGGTGTATTCGATGCGGCCGAGCAGGCTCGCGGATTTCTCTATAATCTGTCATTGGTATGGCTGGCCCTGGCTGTTGGGGCGCTGGTATTCAGAACCATTCACCTGTTTTTCATCATGGGCGTTCAGTCCGGGCTGGTCTGGTTCTGCAAAATTCTGACCGACCCATTCCATGATGTGATGATTTATTACAAATCACCGTATTATATTCTTAAAGGTGAGATGTATGATGATATGAGTGAATGGTATGATGAATCACTATTGGCCAAACAAATGTAGTCACTGATAAAAAAACAGTTATTTTGACTGCTGAATGCCTGTCCTGCAACGATGCGGGGCAGGCATTTTGCATGCCGGAACCGGAATAAATGTCGACGCAGGCAGCAGGAGACGAATGAGCGCAAGGCACAGTTGAAAACCGTTGATACAACCTTGCCATGATCCTGTTACAGTTTCGCTGCATAAACCGATGGAGTAACACATGAGCGAAGCAAGCGGGCCAAGCAGGGAACAGTTGAGGGCACATCGCCAGGTTTTCTGGGATGCATGGCATAAGGCACAGGCCGATCTTCCGCTTAATGCGCTGGAAGTAAGAATTGCGCGTGTAATTGCCATGCATCCGGAATACCATCATTTCTTTGATGATATGGAAGATTTTCTCGACCGCGATTTTGCAGTCGATGATGGCATGAATCCATATCTGCACCTCTCCCTGCATCTGGCGCTGGAAGAGCAGGTTGCAACCAAACACCCGCCGGAGATGGCGCGAGCGCTGGATCATATGGTTTCCATTAAAAAGATGGATCGCCATGATGCATTGCACAAGATACTCGAGGTGCTGGCCGAGACTGTCTACTACGCCCAGCGTGCCGGTCGTGAGCCGGATGTAGAAGCCTATGCAAGAAGAATGAAGGAGCTGTCCGAATTATGATTCGAAGTCTGTTTGTATCGCTGTTTTTTTTCTTCGGTCCTGCATTATTGCTGTTCATGTTGCGTAATCTGACCTTGCTGCTGCTCGTAAAGGCAAAGAACAGGCGCGAGAAGGCTCAGGAACCGGAAGTCATTGATATTACACCGGTGGATAAGGAACGCGCACCGACCTGGTTTTATGCACTGGTTGTGGTGGTTAGTTTGGCCAGTGCTGTGACCGTATTCATGCAACTGGAACAAAAGGGTGATGTAGGGGTGCATCAATATGTACCTTCCCACATGAATGAATCGGGTGAGCTTGTGCCCGGCCACTGGATATCAAAACCCGAATCAAAAATGCCGTTACCCCGAACCACTGATAAGTGAATGATAAAGACCTGAATCTACCCGTCATTACCACCGCTTCCGTTGCTGATTGCCTGAAACAGGGAGCGCTTTTGCTGACGTCTTCTTCCCGGCTGGCTATCGACTGGAAGCGGCGTCTGGTTGTCGATTCGGAATCATCGGTGTGTGCAACGCCAAATGTATTGAGCTGGCATGCATGGATGGGTGATATGGCGGCTGAACAGGTGTTGATGCCGGTGGCTCTGAACCGGGTGCAGGAAAGCTGGCTGTGGGAACGGGTTATTCGGGCGGATCTGCGGACAGAACAGTTAAGATCATCCGGTGGAACAGAACAGCCAGCTGCTTCGCTGCGCGGTTTGGCGGGGCATGCGCGCGATGCATACGTCATCATGCAGGAATACTGCATAGATCAAGATGCATTGATGTTTGGCGGGGAAGAGGCAGATGCGTTGTTGCGCTGGATGCAAGCCATGCATAAGCAACTGGAAGATGGCGCGTTATCAGGCCGGATGCTGGCTGCTGATGTCGGACAACGATTGCTTCAATGCATGGATGATATCGAGAAACCGGAATCCATTCTGCTGGCCGGGTTCGATGTGATAACCCCGATGCAGCAAGCCTTATTGTCGGCTTTACAGGAGGACGGTGTTCATCTGGCGCAGGTGCAGGAGGAAACCAGACCTGCTGTTACAACGCTGTGTCCCTGTGATGATGTGCAGGCGGAATGCAATCATATTGCCGCGCGTGTTAAAGCAGTGCTGGCAGAAAAGCCTGCAGCACGCATTGCCATTGTGACGTCTGATTCCGTGAAGGATCTGTCCCGATTGAAACGGGCGTTGAATGATGCGCTGATGCCGGAATTACGCAGCGATCCATCCTGCACGATGCAGGCAGTGGCCATGAATGGGGAGCGTTTGACCGATTCGCCGATGATCGCGCAATTGCTGCATGTGCTGAGTCTGGCGGGCGAGTTTTCGCTGTCGTTCGATGATGTTTCGCCGCTGTTGTTTTCACCATGGTTGACGGGTTTTGACGATGAGCGTTTTGAACGCGCCAGACTCGATGCGATATTGCGGAAAAATAACCGTCACCGCATGACATTCAAAAGCCTGTTAAATGCCAGAGATGTAAAGGAACTGCCGGAATTATTATCAGTGCTGAAAGCCCTGGCGGCATGGAATACGAAAAAGCGCCCGGCCAATGACTGGGTGAAAGCCGTGCATGAGTTGCTCAAGGTGACCGGCTTTGTACAGCTTGGAAGTGATCAGGAAATGCAGCGCAGCAATCATGAGATTCGGCAGATGAATGCATTTCGTGATGTGTTGATTTCTCTGGTGGCCGTGGATGCGATGGGCGAAACGCTGTCGTGGGCTAAATTCTTATCCTTGCTACGCACGGGCTGTTCGGAAGTCGGTCTGACGGAGACGGCCAGATATGCCAATGTGGTCGTGTTGCCGCTGGCACAGGTATCCGGACTCCGATTCGATCATGTGTTTGTCATGGGGCTGGATGAAGAAGCCTTCCCTCCACCGGTGCGTCCTTATCCCTTGTTGCCTGCCAGCGTGCAGAAACAGTATGCGCTGCCGATGAGCAGCGGGGCGCTGGCTTATGATGCTTCGCAACGGCTGTGGGCATCGTTGCTGCATGCTGCGCCTTGTGTGGAAATATCGTATGCCAGGCAACACGATGAAAAGGACGTATTGCCCTCATCCTTTGTTGCGGATGTAGCGATTCAGGCATGTGTTGCAATGGAAACAGACGCAACATCGCTGGCGATGGAGAACATGGATGAGATGTCCGAAGTACCCTTACCGGCAGGTCAAACCGTACATGGCGGCACAGCCATTATTCGCAACCAGTCGGCCTGCCCGTTCAGGGCTTTTGCAACGCACCGGCTCGGTATTACGGCGCTTGGAGAAACAGCGCCGGGTATCGAGGCCACAAGCAAGGGTTCATTGATTCATCTGGCGCTGGAATATATCTGGCGAAAACTGGGACGGCGTGCCGCATTGGAAGCGCTCACCGAAGATGAAACGAAAGCCCTGATTGATGCGGCGATTGAACATGCATGGGCCAATGCCCGGGTAGCGGTGGATAGCCGGACACGGGATTATGAGAAAAAACGTATGCAGCGCGTGTTGCCGGCATGGCTGGAGCTGGAATTACAGCGCCCCGATTTCAGGGTGACGGCGATAGAGCAGGAATATCTGATGTATTTGCCGGAAAAGACCGATCAACAGTTCACCGTCAAAATTAAAGCCGATCGTATGGATGTCGATGGGACGGGTCGCAAGATATTGATTGATTATAAAACCGGCGCCAAACAATCCACCGCCAAATGGATTGTTAACGAAGAAAACGAACGTATTGAAGAACCACAGCTGCCCCAATATGCGCTGGCGGCGGATCTTGGTGTGGATGATGCTGTGGCGTTTGCACGGGTACGCAGTGGCGATATGGCTTATGAAGGCTTATGCGGCGAGGACATCGGCATTGATGGCATTGCTGCGTGCGACGGCAAGCGGGGCAGGCCGGATGACTGGCAGGCGGTATTGGACGACTGGAAAGCATCAATCAATGCGCTGGCGACGGAGTTTGTTGAGGGGCGTTGCGATGTGTCTCCACGCGATGAATACGCCTGCCAATATTGCGGCCTGGAAGCGGTCTGCCGGATTGAAGAAATGAATATGAACTGTGAACAGGACGATGATTCATGAGTGCTGAGGTTCGCAAAAGAGCGCGTCATCCGGCTGGTTCGTTTCTCGTGCAGGCACCGGCCGGTTCCGGTAAAACGGAATTGCTCACCCAGCGTATTCTGTCTCTTTTGGCCATTGTGGATGAGCCGGAAGAAATTCTGGCGCTCACGTTTACACGCAAGGCCGCGGCTGAAATGCGCCGGCGGGTGCTGGAATCGCTTACTGCGCCGCAACCGGATGCAGGCGAAACGCATAAAATGGAAACGTGGACGCTGGCGCAACAGGCCATGCAACGCTCTGCCGAAAAGGGGTGGCATTTAGAACATCATTCAGGCCGTTTGCGGATTATGACACTGGATAGCCTGACGTTTTCATTGGCCCGCCAATTGCCTTTGCTGTCCGGCATGGGAATGATGCCAGGTCCGTCCGAACATGCGCAGGCCCTGTATCGCGAGGCGGCGGAAGCAGCGCTGGATGAAGCCATGCGCGATTTTTCCGATGCGGCGGAGGGGATGTTGCTGCATCAGGATCACAATGCGGTGGCCGTGATTGGTTTATTGGCTGATATGTTGTCCAAACGCGAGCAATGGCTAAGCGATATTGCCGAGCATGGCCGTGATCTGACGGGCTTGCGCCAGATGCTGGAATCCAATCTGGCTGACATCATGATGCAGACCTTGATGGATTGCGATGCGCTGATGCCGATGCAGGTGAGGGAAGCATTGCCCGCCCTGATGCGCTTTGCCGGCGAGCAGAAGCAGGATGACGTGCTGCAATCATTTGAATGGCCGGATGCTGATCTGGAAATGCTGGAATCCTGGCAGATCATCGCCGATTTTCTGCTGGTGGGGAATAAAGCTGATTTTCGTAAACCCGGCGGCGTCACGGTTCGGCTTGGTTTTCCTGCCGGTAAAGATTTTACGGTTCCCAAAGATCAGTTCAAACATCTGCTCGATTTGCTGGCGATGACTCCGGAACTGGCCGGAGCCTTGCATGAACTGCGCGGATTGCCTGCCAGTCCGCGCATGGATGATCAGCAATGGGACGTATTGGAATCACTGTTTGTGCTGCTCGTGCTGGCCAATAAGCATCTGCAACAGTGTGTTGCTCAGCAGGGAGAAGCCGATTTTACCGAGATTTCACTGCGTGCTATGGATGCCCTGGGTGCGAATGATGCTGCACCGGGCGATCTGCTAATGAAGCTCGATTACCGCATTCGCCATATTCTCGTTGATGAATTTCAGGATACATCGCTGTTGCAAATGCGTTTATTGCAATGCCTTACCGATGGCTGGCAGGGCGGTGACGGCATCCATCGCAGCCTGTTTATGGTCGGTGACCCGATGCAGTCGATTTACCGCTTCCGCAAGGCGGAAGTCGGTTTGTTTCTCAATGCAGCCAGCAATGAGGCGGGTTTGCCTCCGGTGGAAGCATTGCAGCTGGAACGCAATTTCCGTTCTTCTCCTGCCATTGTGGATTGGGTCAATGCGGCATTCCGGTCAATTTTCCCGGATCGGCAGGATGTGATTTCCGGTGCGGTAGCCTATGCGCCCGCTGTGGCTGCTCTCTCACATACCGGTTCGGTAAACCTGCACCTTCAAACGGGCAAGGATGCTGCGCTGGAGGCGGATTACGTGGTTGATCTGGTTCGTGAAGCGTTGTCCGGGAGCTCCCGGCGCATCGGCATTCTGGCGCGTTCGCGTAAACATTTGCAGGCCATTATGCCGGCCCTGAATGCCGCTGGTATTGCCTTTCGCGCTGTCAAAATCCTGCCATTAAACAGCAGGCCGGAAGTGCGTTTATTACGCGCCCTGTTGCGCGCCCTGTTGCATCCGGCAGATCGGGAATCGTGGGCGGCGTTATTGCGTGCACCGTTCTGCGGTCTGGAAGCCTACGATTTACATGTGCTGCTGGAGGGCAATGACAGACCGGTCTGGTCTGTGATTGTGGATGACGATCTGTTCAAATGCCTGAGCAAGGATGCGCAGGCGCGCATTATATTTATCCGACAGGCGCTTGAACCGTGCCTTGGCAGCAGCGGCAAAATACCCGTACGTGATGTGTTGCAAACAGCATGGTCGCGGTTGTCCATGC
>WFUI01000095.1 GCA_015485035.1 Mariprofundus sp. | reverse complement strand
GGTGTTCCCGCTTTGAGCCCCATATACTCCAACGCCCGGCTCCAGCCTTCGCGTTGCACTTCATCTTTGGCATTGCGTGGATCCGGTACAGAACCGGTGATCGGCAACTCCATTTCCGGGCTGGTTCCCCAACTGACCTGTGGGGCAATATCTTCCGCCTTAAAGTTTAATTCCTTATCAAACACGGCATCATCATCAGAATGCAGTTGTCGCCATGCGGCTTCAGCCTGTTCCCACATCTCGCCTTTCGGGGCAAAGGGTCGCCCCTGCACATAATCAATCGTTACATCATCTACCGCAACCATACCGCAACGGGCACCTGCCTCAATGGCCATATTGCATAACGTCATTCGCCCTTCCATGGACAGGGAGCGAATAGCATCTCCGGCAAACTCCAGGGCATAGCCCGTCCCACCTGCCGTACCAATGCTACCAATAATAAACAGAGCGATATCTTTGCCGTTGATACCATCAGCGCATATACCGTTCACATGAATACGCATTACTTTCGGCTTTTTCTGAATCAGACACTGGGTGGCCAGCACATGCTCCACCTCGGAGGTACCTATACCCATGGCAATAGAGCCGAATGCGCCGTGCGTTGAGGTATGCGAATCACCGCAAACCACAGTCATGCCGGGCAGAATCAAGCCCTGCTCAGGTCCCATAACATGCACCACACCCTGGCGAATATCATCCAGACCGAACTCGGTGATACCGAACTCCTTACAGTTGGCATCCAGCGCTTCAACCTGGATACGTGAAACCGGATCAGTAATCCCTTTATCACGGTTTGTCGTCGGCACATTGTGATCGGGCGTGGCCACAGCGGCATTCACTCGCCACGGTTTGCGGCCAGCCAGCCTCAATCCTTCAAAAGCCTGTGGACTGGTCACCTCATGCACCAGATGGCGATCAATATAAAGCAGTACTGAACCATCATCGTTTTCTTTGACGATATGCTGTTCCCATACCTTATCGAATAATGTTTTTGCCATCACAAACCCCTGCTTTGCCATTCAAAGTGGCGACAGTGTATCTATTTTGTCAGTTTGAGGCGAGTTTGTGCATCAAGTACAGCAGTCACGCAACACGAAAACACAATGTTTCAAGGTTCACCGGTGTGTATAAAACCCCTTGCTTTCACGCTGAACTTTGACTTTTTTTCAAAATTCTCCTGTCAGGCAAAAGGCACCCCGAATTCATGTGCCTCATTCCATATCCATCTGGTCTTCATTCAAACATCGGCGTCCATAATGGATATGTATCCGATGCTGTTTAAATATTTCAAATAATTCGGGATCGATATGCCCTTCTTCTTTCATCTTTTCCATAATCGCCATGGCTTGTGAAAGTGGCATGGCTTTCCTGTAGGGCCGGTCGCAGGCTGTAAGCGCTTCAAAAATATCGGCAATGCCCATGACTCTCGCCTGCACAGACATCTGATCCCGAGTCAGGCCTCTGGGGTATCCTTTTCCATCCATACGCTCATGATGCCCGCCGGCAATTTCGGCCACATTTTTCAAATGTCTGGGAAATGGCAACGCTTCCAGCATATTGATTGTAGCGATAATATGATAATTAATGATCTCTCGGTCTTCATCATTCAGGGTACCCTTGACAATATTGAGGTTATAGACCTCATCCTCACTCAGCATTGGATATACTTTGCCTTCGGCATCTGTCCAGGCGCGTGTTTCTGCAATGTAACACACCCGCTTCTGCTCTTCAGGGGCCATAAACTCTCCCCCCGTATTACATGATCGCAGAAACGCCAGTTCTTCCGCCAATATCTCCCATTGAGACTGCACAGCTGCGTAGATCATGTCATCTGACACATCGGACTGTTCTCTCAGGTGCCGGATAAGCTCATCCCTGCGCAGTATCTCATAGCGCAGCGCTATCAGCTCAATGCGATCAAATATCTTTTCCAGCTTGGTCGCTTTATCCACAATATGAACAGGCGTAGTGATTTTACCGCAATCATGCAGCATGGAGGCAATCTTCATTTCATACATGGATTCAGGGGTCAGTTTGAAATCAGCCAACTCACCCGAATCATGGTCACTGGCAGCCTGAGCCAGCAACAGCGAAAGCTCTGGAACGCGCCGACAATGCCCTCCGGTGTAGGCAGATTTTTCATCGATTGCCTTCGAGATTACTGCGATAAAGGACTCGATCAATACCTGTAATTCATCCGTAAGCCGGTTATTGGTGATAGCCACAGCAGCGAGAGAAGCCAGGGCCTCGGACAGCTCCTGACTAAGCGCAGAAAAATCCTCTATTTCGTTTGTCGCTTTATCAGTCGCATTAATCAATTGTAAAACACCGACCAGTTCGGCCTGTTGATTTACCAGAGGCACAGTGAGCATGGAGCGTGTGCAATATCCATTTTCCTGATCAAATGCTTTAACCTTGGTGAAATTGAATTCTTTGTTATTGTAGACATCCGGGATATTGATAGTCCGCTCATAAACTGCCGCATTGGCAGCAACGATATGATTATTTGGACGCCCATCCTTTGCATACATTTCAATCGGTTTTAAATTTGCCAGATTGCCTTCCGCATTACTCACATGGATGTTCAAAGAGTCCGTGCGCATCACTTCAAAATTCAGCTTTCCATCCTGATGCAGATACAGGGTTCCGCCATCAGCACCGGTCAGTTCCTTGGCATGATCCAGAATATATTCCAGCAATCGTTCAATCTTTTGCTCGGAAGATAATGCAACACCGATCTTGGTAATTCTTGTCATGTGATCCATCAGCGTGTTCTTTTTAAGTTCCACGTTATGGTTATCTACGTGCATGGCCGCCTGTTTGGCCAGCATTTCTACGATACAAATATCGGACGAAGTAAACGCGTCGGCCTGACCACTATCGGGATCAATATGGTTGATGAGTTGCAGGACACCTACGACTTCCTGTCGCTGATTCGACATGGGTACAACAAGCATGGACTTGGTTTTGTAGTGCATTTTTTCATCAAAGTTTTTTGCACCCTGGGAATTGAATTCCTCTGAGCTGTAAATATCACTCACATTGATGGTCCTGTTTTCAGCTGCCGCAACAGCTGCAACGCTTTGTTCGTTGATCTGACCCGATGCCGCAAACAAGGGAATGGCCTTTAATCGATCCAGTATTTCAGGCGTTTTTTCACTGTACAATTGCAGACTTCTGTTTTGAATAACGAAAAAATACAACCGGTTTTTGCTATCCAGCAAGTATGCGGTTGCCCCATCGGCACCGGTCAAATCCCTGGCACTGGAAAGCAACGATGCAAGCATATCAGACATGCCGGGCTTATCTGACATTGCCATGAAAGCATTGTGCAGTTTTGAAAGCATTAAAGGATTATTCTCTGTCACCATGTTCTCCCTGCCTATGATGGCTGAAGTCTCACTATGCCAATTTATGCCTGATTGAATACTTTGCCAATACTGATAGAAAGTTGATGATTTTCCACATAATTAAATGCTGGTTTATTATGTCCTGCAATAAAGTGGGTTTTCCATAGTTCCCCCTTGGTATATGGTGGACTCTTGAATAGCATGATTTGCAACTGGTCGGATCCTCCCATACAGGCAAACCCGGAATGCGTACATGTGCCAGAAAAACGACTGAGCCATACACAACAAATCACCCTCGATAAATGATGCCAAATTGCTTTTGCTCAACGCACAGCTATCCTGCGCAATCTCAATGCAATGGAGGGGATGATGTCCATAAAATCGGATAAATGGATTCGCAGGATGGCAAATGAGCATGGTATGATCGAGCCATTTGTAGACGGACAGATTAAAAAGAATGGTGATGGCAACGGCATTGTATCCTATGGCCTGTCATCTTACGGTTATGATGTGCGCTGTGCCGACGAATTCAAGGTGTTCACCAATATCAACTCTGCCATTGTCGACCCGAAAAACTTTTGCCCGACCTCCTTTGTCGATATTCAATCTGATGTCTGCATTATCCCGCCCAACTCATTCGCACTGGCCAGGACGGTTGAATATATGCGCATCCCCCGCTCTGTCTTGACCATCTGTCTGGGTAAATCGACCTATGCTCGCTGTGGTATTATTGTCAATGTTACGCCCCTTGAACCCGAATGGGAGGGCCATGTAACGCTGGAGTTTTCAAACACGACGCCATTGCCAGCCAAAATCTATGCCGGTGAGGGTGTGGCCCAGTTCCTCTTCCTTGAATCCGATGAGGTGTGTGAAACGTCGTATGCTGACAAAGCCGGTAAATATCAGGGGCAAACCGGTGTCACGGTGCCAAAGTTATAATGAAACTCTCCGATATTCTGGCACATGCCGATAAACCACTTATCTCCTGCGAATTCTTTCCGCCCAAGACAGACAAGGGCGAAGAAAACCTGTGGAACTGCCTTAATGAACTGCGCAGCATCGAGCCTGCCTATATCTCGGTCACTTATGGTGCCGGCGGCACCACACAGGACCGCACCAAAGGGATTGTCACCCGTATCAAGGATGAAACCGGCCTCTCCCCGGTAGCGCATCTGACCTGTGTGGGTGCCAGCAAACATGAACTGGCTGAATTACTGGCTGATTACCGGGCTGCCGGCATTGAAAACATACTGGCTCTGAGAGGCGATGCTCCTGAAGGCATGGAGCACTTCGAAGCAGTTGCCTGCGGCTTTTCCCATGCCACCGATCTGATCGCTTTTTTACGCACGCAAGGCGATTTCTCGATTGCCTGTGCGACTTATCCGGAAGGCCATCCTGAATCCAGAGGCGGTGTTGCCGATGACATCCGTTACCTGAAAATGAAACAGGACAATGGTGCCGATGCTGCAGTTACCCAGTATTTTTTCGACAATGAGGTTTTTTTCAGATTTCGGGATGCCTGCGAAAAAGCAGGAATCACGATTCCGATCATTCCCGGCATTATGCCAGTCGGAAACTTTGATCAGATCGTTCGTTTCTCATCCATGTGCGGCGCAACCATACCTGACTGGTTGCATGAACAAATGGCCCCTCTCCAGGGCGACCCGGATGCAGTCAAGACCCTCGGCATTGAGCTGGCTGCGAACCAGTGCCGCGAGTTATTGCAGGCTGGCGTGCCGGGCATCCATTTTTATACATTGAACAAATCGGAAGCGACCATAGCCATTCGTAATCAGCTCACTGATCTGTTGTAGATTGCTTCTGTAACACAGATGCTATGGCAGTTCCTATCCCGAAACATGGCCATGCTGACACTGGTTTCAGCCGCGATAGCCTATGTATATCCGCCCGTCTTTCTGGTTTTCAAGGATTATTTTCTGTGGTTTTTTGCTGCGACCATGTTTGCACTGGGGGTGGTACTCAAACCTGAGGAGGCGCGCACAGCACTCTCCCGTCCATCGCAAATCGGCCTGGGGGTTTTGTGTCAATATTCAATCATGCCGCTGCTGGGTTTTGCCGCAGCAAGTTTTGCCGTATGGCAGGGTATCGCGCCGGAGCTTGCTCTGGGTTTTATTATTGTCGGTTGCGCCCCGGGTGCCATGGCCAGCAATGTTATTACCTACCTGGCCGGCGGTGCAGTCGCTTTTTCTATCGCCATGACCATGGTAGCAACAATGCTGTCTCCGCTGCTGACACCAACCATGGTACAAATCCTGGGCAGTGCTTATATGGATATTCCATTCTGGCCTATGATGCAGACAATCATCTTAACCGTAGTAATACCGTTACTACTGGGCATGCTGCTACGTACGCAGCTTGGAAAACGCATTGCACAGGCAGAACAGATTGCTCCCGGCATCGCAGCCATCGCCATTATAATGATATGCAGTTATGCGGTAGCCGCCAATCATGACCGCATCGCCGAAACCCCAATCCTGGTGATTACACTGGTGATTCTGCTTAATGGTCTGGGCTATGTCCTCGGCTGGGCAGCTGCGACTCTGTTCCGCTTCGATTACAGCCATAAAATCACACTGGCGATTGAAATCGGCATGCAGAACGCAGGCCTCGGTGTTGCGCTGGCGCTTAAACATTTCCAGCCCGAAACAGCCTTGCCAGGGGCCCTGTTTGCTGTCTGGTGCATCATCACTGCAGCAGCCATGACCCGATATTTACATAAAAACACCACTGCTGTTGCCGCAGCCATTTAAGGCCGGACCGGATGTCAGTGGACAAGCGCGCAGCAGTGAAGCTTTCATATATGCCGCAAAATGATTATATTTTGCAATGGAGATGGAGACACAATCTATGAAAATCTTGTTCGTTATCGTTGCCGTGTTCGGCTACATTGCCTCGGCTCAGGCTGAAACGCGTTATATTGTCGATCAGGCCAAACTGCCTATGCGATCAGGCCAGAGTACAAGCCATTCGATTGTGCGCATGTTACCCAGCGGTACTGCCGTGGAGGTGCTCGGGCAATCATCTACAGGATACACCCATATACGTACACGCAGCGGTAAAGATGGATGGATATTGAGCAGATACCTGATGAAAGAACCCGCTGCCAGAACCCGGCTGGCCAAGGCTGAAAAAGAATTAAGCAACCTCCTTGCCCTCAAACAGGAAAAAAAATCGCTTGAGCAAGAACGCTCCCAACTCATGGAAGATAACAAAAAACTGAAGGCAGAGCTGGCACATATTCGCGAAACTGCTGCCAATGCAGTTGCCATTGCTGACGAAAACAAGTCCTTAAAGGCCAAGGCGATGCAGGCTGAGCAGACGCTTGAAGCATTGCGCCGGGAAACCAGTGATATCAGAAGTGGTGCCCAGCAGCGCTGGTTTATGCTCGGTGGAGGTGCCATTTTATTCGGTATTCTGCTGGGTCTTATCCTGCCTAGACTGAAAGTCCGCCGGAAAGATCGCTGGGGTAGATATTAAGAAGTGCGTGTTGCCCTCAATCGCCCGAATCAGAATTAATACGACTCTGATACAACAAACAGCAATAACCGGGTATAGCCTGAATCCGGGTTTGGGTTAGCATTCGACCATGGCTATCATTAATCGCCGTGCTCGGCACGAATATCATATTCTGGAAACCTATGAGGCAGGCATGATTCTGACCGGACCGGAGGTCAAATCGATTCGACTCGGACAAGCCAACCTGGCCGAGGCACACTGCATTATCCGGAACGCTCGAGTCCTGCTGATTGGCTGTCATATCAGCCCATATAAACCCGCCGCCATGAATAACCCTAAAGAGCCGGCCAGGTCACGTGAATTGCTACTGAATAAACGTGAGCTGGAACGACTGATGGGAAAGCTAAAAGAACAGGGCTTGACGCTGGTACCATTGAAGCTCTATTTTAACGAACGCAATTTCGCCAAACTGGAAATCGGCCTGGCACGTGGCAAAAAGGCGCACGACAAACGGCATGACATTAAGGAACGTGATATCAAACGCGACCTCCAGCGGCGCTACAAAGTGTAACTGGCAGCAAATGTACAGCAGTCCGCCCATAGGCTGCAAAGAAACGCTGATTCATCAGCGTTTCCATAGTGATCACCGCTTTGAACATGTAGTGTTCTGAACATGCTCAATGTATTGCTCGGCATGGCTGCCATTATTCTTGCCGGTATCGGCTGGCGAATACTGCTGGGACGAAAATCTGCCGAAACTATCCGCTCGCACCTGACGCAATCAGTCTACCATATCTTTCTGCCGGCACTGGTACTGCATGTACTCTGGCAATCGCCGGTCGATTTGAACACCATCCGTATTCCGGTGGTTGCGGCACTTTCAGTACTGTTATCGCTGCTGGCTGCCTTTCTAATTTATGGCAATGGTGCCCTGGTGCGTTTTTTTATGGCAGGCAATACCAACAAAACAATCGGCGCAGTGTTGTTGGCATCTGCCTTTGGCAATTTCTCCTATCTGGGGCTGCCTGTACTCAGCCAAACCTTTGGTGACTGGGCTCAAGTCATTGCCATCCAGTTCGACCTGCTGGCCAGTACGCCGATTCTGTTTTCTGTCGGTATTATTCTGGCGCGATATTACGGCAGCTCAGCAACAGGCATACATCCGCTGCTCAGTCTATTTCAGGTACCGGCAATCTGGGCTGCTATAGCCGGTTTACTGCTAAGTATCTTCGCTATCCCGATGCCACTTTGGATAAATGAAACACTGGCCACACTCGGCGCTGCCGTTGTGCCTCTGATGCTGTTATCAGTCGGTATGGCATTGAGCTGGCAATCAGGCTGGGCTGCGCGTATTCCTGTACTTCTGCCTGTTATATCTATCCAGCTATTATTCATGCCTCTGATTGCCTGGGGTGCATCCATCGGTGTAGGCATGCCGGAGCAATATCTGGCGCCTACCATTATTGAAGCAGCCATGCCAACCATGGTATTGGGATTGGTCATCTGTGACCGCTTTAAACTGGATGTAGCGCTCTATGCTGAAGCAGTCACACTGACAACGGTTTGCTCGATGCTTACTTTGCCGCTGTGGCTACAGCTCGCATCCTGATGGGTTCAGATAAACGGGAGCGAAAGAATCATGTAACGCGTAAATTTACCCACTGTCACCAGCAATAAAAACGACACCAGACCGCAGCGCAGCAATCCGGCCACCAGGCACAACGGATCCCCGATAACCGGCAGCCAGGCCAGAAGTAGCGATGGCTTTCCCCATTTTTCAAACCAGACTTCCGCTTTTCCGGTCTGTGCTTCTGAAATTCTCAACCATTTTTTGTGCACTGCTTCATTGCCAAGCCTTCCCATGGCGTAGGTAATCAGACTCCCCAGCACATTGCCAGTAGTCGCAGTCGCCACGATGCCTATTGCACTGCCTCCTTCATTAAGCCGATAAAGCAATAATGCTTCCGAGCCCCCGGGTAACAGTGTCGAGGAAATCAGTGCAGAAAAAAACAGCGCCCAGTCCATGCGCAAAACCTAACCCTCTGTTACCATTACTGCATGATTTATCCCTTTCATTCACCACTGGGGCCACTTTCTTATGCATGGAATGGAAAACTGTGCCGGCATATCTGGCTGGAGCAGCTGAAAACTGCGGAATCCGCTCAGGATGACCCTGTCGCCCAATGGCTGAATGCTTACTTTGATGGAAATATCTCACCCTTACCACCACTGGACAAACCTGCCACCCCCTTTCAGGCAAAGATGCGTGCGGAACTGTTAGCCATTCCTGCCGGAACAGTACGAACATATGGAGATCTGGCTGTAAAACTCGGCACGTCACCGCGTGCCATGGGGCAAGCACTGGGGGCAAATCCGCTACCGATCCTGATTCCCTGTCACCGCGTGGTTGCCGCCAACGGCTTGGGCGGATTTTCCTGTGGCCTTGCCTGGAAGAAAAAATTACTTCAGCTCGAGAATGCCTTATAACCGTGAGCATGATGCTTTCAATTATAAAGATTTCGACTTGAGTCGGTAACACAGCCCGGTCATGATCAGCCCATGAAAATTGCAAGCTGGAATGTAAATTCGCTGAATGTTCGTCTACCCCATGTGCTGTCATTCCTTGAACAGGAAGAGCCGGATATACTGGCTTTGCAGGAAACCAAGCTGACGGATGAAAATTTTCCGATCGAAGCCATTCATGCCACCGGCTACCGGGTCGCGTATGCCGGTCAGAAGACCTACAATGGTGTTTGTATCATCAGTCGCAGTGCAATCGATGATGTTGTGACCGATGTGCCGAAGCTGGATGATCCGCAACGACGTTTGCTGGCTGCAACGATCCATTCGGTGCGCATCATCAATGTATATATTCCCAACGGACAGGAAGTCGGATCTGATAAATATGCTTATAAATTCCGCTGGTTACATGCATTACATCAATATCTGCAATCAGAACTGGCCAGACACCGCCGGTTGGTTGTGCTGGGGGATTACAACATCGCACCAAACGATCAGGATGTACATGATCCGGGACGCTGGCATGAGAAAATTATGTGTTCGACAGCCGAACGCGAATGGTTTCAATCAGTGGTCGGGCTCGGGCTGGTGGATACAGTCAGGTGCGTTCACCCGGATGAACCCATGTTTAGCTGGTGGGATTACCGCATGAATGCATTCCGGCGCAACTGGGGCATTCGAATTGACCATATACTGGCAACGCCGTCGATGGAACCCGTTGCTGCTGCAGTGGCAGTAAATTACCGGGCCCTGGAACGCCCCAGCGATCATGCGCCTGTTTGGGTTGAATTCTCTTAACAAGTACTTTGACGCGAGACCTAGGAAAATTATGCGCGATCCCGAAACAAAACAGCCATATGTGTTGTGATAAGGCTTTGCTTTCTGATGGCAATGATAAAGAGTTTGCGGGACAGTGATACTGTATTAATGTCAGAAACGGGTGATTTATGAATTCCAAAGCAATCGCAGTCATGGCATCAGGCCGTGGCAGTAATCTGAAAGTCATACTCGAATCAGTTGCTGCGGGTGAATGCCCTGTTGATGTGCAACTGGTCATTTCTGACAAAGCCGATGCAGCAGCACTTGAAATTGCCCGTGATGCAGATGTACCGCATATCATGCACCTGAATCCCAAAGACTATCAGGACCGTGCCCAATTCGATGCCGCCTGTGCCGACCTGATTGATCACCATGGTTGCCAATGGATCGTACTGGCCGGTTATATGCGCATCCTTTCAAGCTCCTTCGTACGCCGCTTTCGCGGTCGTATTATTAATATCCATCCCGCCATCCTGCCTGCATTTCCCGGAGCGCATGCTGTGGAGGATGCTGTGTCTTATGGTGTGAAAGTGTCCGGTTGCACGGTACATCTGGTGGATGAAGTGCTGGATGGAGGTCCGATTCTGGCTCAAGCGGTTGTGCCCGTACTCGATGATGATACACGTGATTCTCTGCATGCCCGAATTCAGATGGAGGAGCATAAAATCTATCCGGCAACGCTCAAACGCATGATGGAAGATGGTTTCAGTATTATTGGCCGCAAGGTAATCTGGAACAGCTAGGGATTACCCACACCATCTGCATGGCCGACCTTAATAAAAGCGCCATATTATCAATAATTTAAAACCCATAGTTCGGGTATTTTGTGCGCCAAGTCACATAATAGAAAGCATTTTTCACCATGATCCGCGACATCTGTAGCCCCGACTTTTCGGACAAGCCGGTGATACAGTTGTGGAGGGTGAAGTGCATGTAAATGATCAAATATTCCGGGTTCAGTGGTTTCATATCCTATGTGCCATGTTATTGCTGTTACTCTCGGCATGTTCCACGCACCAGCAACCTGTCACTCTGGATAAAAGTAAACCACAAGCCGTGATGGTCATTGGATTACCCCAGTTTGACGATAGCAAGCGCATTGACATTCGCCGCGAAAACCCTGTCTATGCAATTATCGGCATCACAGCCAAGGCCTTACAGCAAGTAGCCCGGGAGTATAAACGGATTCAATATCAGGATGCCAACCCGTCTCTGCATCGCTATTGCGTCAACAGCATGCGCCACGCCATCAAGCGGCGACTGCGTAAACTGGGGTATCAGGTCAAAGATCTGGATATGACTTACTGGCAGGCACAATCTGCTTACCGCAACAAGAATCCGCGCTTGAAAGGGGTGGATGCACTGCTCAAAGTGGATATTAAACGTTTTGGTTATTTTTCTGCTTCCCCATTCAAACCCTACCGCCCCGGAATGGTCGTTGCCGCTGACCTGATATCCACAAAAGAGCGTAAAACCCTTTCCTCAAATGTATACAATGTCGGCTATGATCCGGATGATATTTCCAGGTTCGATCTGCAAATCAGTTATATGACAAATATTCATGTGGCTGATAAACGCTACTTTTATCGTAATTTCAAGACCCTGATGTCCCATGCCAAAGCAAGCTCATCGGCTTTGAAGTTTGTAGCCGGCGTGGCCGCAGAAAGTGTAGCCGGAGACCTGGAGAAGCATAATCACCCCTATTTCCTGGCTAAACGACGCTAAAAAACCTTAAAACGTCAGCTTGCCCAGATAAGAGCATCATTTTGTCTGAGCGGACTGATTTTTGTCAGGATGACAATAAATGAGCACCTCTTTAAGTGACTCCACCATCCAGTAAAATTTTATCCAGTCGTTTCCCGTGAGCATGGTGAGCACCGCTTAGTGGCAAGCGAACGTAAAAAGAGGCTCCTTTCCCCGCCTCGGATTCCACCCGGATTTCACCATGATGGGCATCCACAATGCGCTTGCAGATAGCCAGGCCCAACCCTGCTCCCTCGCCTTCTTTACGACAGCGGGCATCATCAGCACGATAAAACCTGTCGAATAAACGCTCCTGCTGTTCTCTGGCAATACCCGGGCCTTCATCACGGATACAGATGATTGCCGAACCATCTTTTGCCTGAGCGGTCAGATGAATACTTGAATGCTCCGGTGCATGTTTGAATGCATTCGACAACAGATTCATCACGGTACGCTCGATTTGACTGGCCTCACCCATAATCTCCAGTCCTTCTTCGATTTGCATATCAAGATTGACATGTTGACTATCAAATAAAATCAGATGCTGCTGGCCCACTTCCTGCAACAGGAGCGAGAGATCAACAGGTGTCTGTACGATTTCCAGTTGGCCGGCATCAGCACGCGCCAGCGTCAGCAGATCATTCACAATACGTTGAATTCGGTCAATCGTACCCAGTTGCTGACGCAGAATATGCTGGTATTCATCTGCCGTGCGCGGATGCCGAAGGGCCACCTCAATTTCACCCTTGAGGATGGTCAGTGGCAGACGCAGTTCGTGCGAAGCATCGGCAGTAAATCGCTTCTGAGCCTGGAAACTGGCTTCGAGATCGGCAAACATTTTATTCAATACCCGGACCAGCACCTGAATCTCTTTATCTAGCGACTTCGATTTAAGCCGACGCGTAAGATCACCAGCAGCAACGCCACGCGCCGTATTGGTGATTTCATGAATCGGTTCCAGCGCCCGTTTGGCCATATAGTATCCGGCAGCGGCGCTGATAATGATAGAAATCAGACCGAGAATACCGCCAACGATATACAACAAATTGAATACGGCACGAATATCCGCCGTGTTATGCCCCAGCATCAGCGTGGCGACAATTCTGCCAGCGTTGTGAATCGGATATGCAATGACTCTGACATTGGCTTTGTTGAGTAATGATTCGGTCGAAGCAAAAGAAGGCGTCCCCGAACGAAAAGCATGGCCGAGTGCACGGCTGACATCATTACCCCCTTTGTCGATGAGTGACCGGTCAGAGCGAAACAGAATGCGCCCATTGGCTGCAACCAGCTGAATAGCGCCCGGATAATGGTCGGCAAAACTGCCCAGATGGCCGGACCAGAAATAGAAAGGTGAACTTTCCAGTTCATTGGCCAGCGATGTGGCCTGGGCCATAAGCTGTTCATCCAGCTCATAATAGACCCGGTTGGACAGAACCGTGTACAACACAACTGCCGCGAACAGTAAAATGCCCAGTTCCAGGGAAATATAAAGCAGCGCCAACCTTCCACGAAAAGTGCGGAACATATTGGAACGCACCTTGTTGATGATACCTGATGGAAGCAGAGTCAGGATAGTTTCCGGTCGCAGCGGCGGTCAGTCAAGCCGATCAGTTTGGCGGTGAATCGTCGCTGAGAAGATACCCCTGACCGCGCAGGGTATGCAACAACGGCGGCTCATAGCCTTTATCGATTTTAGAGCGCAGATGACTGATATAGACGTCAATTACATTACTCTCCGGGTCGAAATTCATATCCCAGACGTGTTCGCCGATCAGGGTACGAGAGAGCACCTTGTCTTTATTGCGCAACAGATATTCGAGCAGGGCGTATTCTTTGGTGGTCAGACGAATGGCTTTATCATTGCGTGTCACCCGCCTGCTGATGGGATCCAGTTCCAGATCAGCAATCTTCAGAATCGGCGATTTACTGTCGGATTGTCTGCGCAACAGGGCACGTACACGAGCCAGCAATTCTTCAAACGCAAAAGGCTTGGCCAGATAATCATCTGCGCCGGCATCCAGACCCCGCACTTTATCCTCGATCGAATCCCGCGCAGTCAGCATCAGTACCGGTGTTGCCACACCGCTGGCACGTAGTTCGCGGCATACGACAATACCGTTTTTCTTTGGCAGCATGAGATCAAGAATGATTAGATCGTAGTCATTGATTTCGGCCAGGAATTCACCGTCCTCACCATCATAGGAAACATCAACGGCATGCCCTTCCTCTTTCAGCCCTTTCTGAATAAAATGGGCAACACGCTCTTCGTCTTCAACAACCAGAATTTTCATGCGGCTTAGTGTAGCATCCATCTGGCGAATGCGCTAAGCCTGAAATGGGGGATAAATCATGGATTACCGGGTGCTCAACAAAAAACGGGTATATCAGGGCTTTTTTGCTATGGATGAATACGTCATTGAGCACGATTGCTTTGATGGCGGACGCATGAAAATAAATCGTGAAAACATGGAACGCGGCGATGCGGCTGCAATATTACTCTATGATCCGGACACGGATGAGGTATTACTGCTGGAACAATTCCGCATGGGGCCTGCTGTACGTAATGAAAACCCTTGGCTGATCGAGATTGTTGCAGGCATCATTGATGAAGGCGAAACCGCAGAACAGGCGGTGATTCGGGAAGCACGGGAAGAATCGGGGTTTGTACCCACCGATATCACCTTCCTTGGCCGTTATTATACCACGCCGGGAGCCTGCTCGGAGCGAATCGATCTGTTTCTCGGCATGGTGGACAAACATAAGCCGGTTGGCGAGGGCGGCGGTTGTGCAGAGGAGCATGAGGATATTCGCAGCTACTGGGTATCGCGCCGACAAGCACTGCAAATGCTGGCGGCGGGGGAAATCGGTTCCGGTGCACCCATGTTGGCCCTGTTGCTTGCCTTTGGATGGAAAGGTGTCATCGACTCAGAATCTGTTAACACGAATGGTTAAAGTGTGACCGGCTCCATGTACTGAAGCCTGATGATATGACAGTCATCTTCGACAAAAGGCGCAACTGCATCTGCAACCGGTTTAATCCATGCATTCTGTTCGATCGCGGTCGCATTGAAAAACATACGCGCGGGAGAGCAACCCATCTGTTTGAGTT
>WFUI01000094.1 GCA_015485035.1 Mariprofundus sp. | reverse complement strand
GACAAAACCGGAAGTGACGAAACCGGAAGTGACGAAACCGGAAGCGACGAAGCTGGAAGTGATAAAACCGGAAGTGACAAAACCGGAAGTGACAAAACCGACAGAGGCCCAACCAGCAGTGGCTTCAGCTTCCGAGCATAAAAATACATCTCAGGTGAACAGCACAGTATGGGCCGTGAATCTGGTTTCGTATTCTCATCTGGATTCAGCCAGAAAGGCCATAGCGCAACTGAAATCCGAAGGTGTTGATACCGAATTTGTCGAGGTCAGAGCAAGGGGACACAGATATTATCGGGTTCGCATTCCCAACCTGGCCAGCAGGCAGGAAGCGATAAAGGCAAGTTCGGCATTCAGAGCCAGACCTGAATTTGAAGGCTTATGGATTGCCCGTTACAGGAAATAAATACCTATGCTCGTTCAGCAGGTGGAGCAGTTCTTTATTGGCACTAGGCATGGGGTAGGCGGATAGCCTGCAATGTTTTACCCATGCGTGCGGGGATTCGCAGGCAAGCGGTTTTGTATCTTTACACAGACAGCGGAACAGATGGAAGTGCAGCAGGCGATCCGGATATGCAAAGCTGTGCTGACCAAGATATTGCCAGTCCGATCCGGTGAGGCCGGTTTCTTCCCGGAGTTCACGCATGGCTGCTGTATGCTCCGTTTCTCCGGCCTCGACTTTTCCGCCGGGGAAAGACCATGAGTCGCCGCAGTGCTGTTTCGCATTCCTTTTCAGCAGCAGAATATTTCCGTTACTATCAAAGGGAGCAACAAGCGCAATCACCTCTTCCTTCAGGTTCGGTACTCCGCATTGATGGTGATATATTCGTGGGTCAGATCACCTGTCCAGACGGTGGCAGATGCATCTCCCATGCCGATATTGAGCGTGATCGTGAATTCTGGCCTGGCAAATACAGCCATGCCGGCTTCATCGCAGTAATCCGGGTGCAGGTTGCCATTTTGCATCATGACAATATCGTCGCATTTCAGCGATATTTTATTCGCATCAAAAGCAATGCCAGCATTGCCGGCGGCAGCAAGAATACGCCCCCAATTGGCATCGGAGCCGGCAAAGGCGGTTTTGACCAGTGGGGAGATGGCAATAGTGCGTCCAATATGACGTGCCTCATCTTCCGTTGCAGCGCCTTCGATATTCAGTGTAACAAATTTACTCACACCTTCACCATCGCGCACAATCATTTGTGCCAGTTCGATGCACAGCTCAGTCAGAGCCGCTTCGAATGCAGAAGTATCCGGCAGCGGTTGATGGCCGAGGCCGAGGCCGCTGGAGAGCAGGTAGACGGTATCGTTGGTAGAGGTGTCGCCATCGACACTGATGGAATTGAATGATTTTCCGACGACCTGTTGCAGTATGGATTGCAGTTGCTGGCGGGCCAGCGGCGCATCGGTGGCGATAAAGCACAGCATGGTGGCCATATTCGGGTGAATCATACCACTGCCTTTGGCGATGCCTGTAATGGTGAAATCGCCAAAGCGGCGCGAAGTCCACTTGGCAAAGGTATCGGTGGTACGGATGGCGTGTGCTGCATCCTGCCAGTCAGAAACACAGGCCGCGGCTTCCCGGATACCGTTCTGAATGCGTTCTATCGGGAACGGTGTGCCGATCACGCCTGTGGAGGCGGACAGGATTTGATGGGCATCCACATCCAGTGCGCTGGCTGCAGACGTGATCATCATCCGGGCCCATTCCTCTTCCCTGATCCCGGTGCCTGCATTGGCATTGCCACTGTTGGCAACAATAGCACGAATTTCTGCACCATGCGCATTCACAGCCTGTTCACCGAGATCGACACAGGCAGCACGCAGACGGTTTTGGGTAAACGTGGCTGCGGCATGGCACTCCACGTCGGCGGCAATGATAGTCAGATCGGTGCGTTTGCCTTTCAGATCGGGCGATTTAACGCCGCACGATGCCGTGCCCACCTTAAAGCCGGGAACAGGTAGCGGTGCTGTCAGTGCTGGTGGGTTTACTGCCATGGCTGGTTTTTATCAGCAGGGTTTAGACGGCTAGCCGCGCTTGCCGTGACACTGTTTGTATTTTTTGCCGGAACCACACGGGCATGGGTCATTACGACCCACCTTCGGCTGTTCGCGCTTATAGGTGGTTTGCGGTTCCGGGTGTTCCTCACTTTCACCATGGCTGTAGGTCACGGGCGTGCTTTCCTGCGGTTGTTCAACAACAGGGGCGGGTTGTTCCGCTTCAACCTGTACGCGGTGCAGTGCGATCATGGTTTCTTCGCGCACGCGTCCGAGCATGGCTTCAAACAACTCGAATGATTCACGTTTGTATTCCTGAATCGGCTGTTTCTGGGCATAACCACGCAGGCCTACGCTTTGACGCAGGTGATCCATTGCCAGCAGATGCTCTTTCCAGAGGTGGTCGAGAATTTGCAGCAATAAATATTTCTCAAAGCTGCGCATCTGTTCCGCGCCGGTAATATCTTCCTTGGCGGCCATATGATCATTCAACGCCTTGAAAATATGTATGGCCATATCATCGCAGGTTTCAACGGCATCACTTTCCAGCCATGCTTTCGGGTCGGATTCGACGCTTAGACGCTCTTTCAGGGCATCGCGCAATTCATCCAGCCGCCACTCTTCAGGGTGTCCCTCGACAAACTCATGTTGCAGGCGAGCAGCATAGTCCGTTTGCATATCTTCGATCACATCATGTACATCGTCAGCTTCCAGCAGTTCACGGCGCTGCGAATAAATCACATCACGCTGCTGGTTCATCACATCATCATATTCCAGCAACTGTTTACGGATATCAAAGTTGCGGCCTTCCACTTTTTTCTGCGAATTCTCAATGGCCTTGGTCACCCAGGGGTGCTCGATTGCCTCGCCTTTTTCAAAGCCCATCTTGGTTAGCATGGACTGCATTTTTTCACCGCCGAAGATGCGCATCAGATCATCTTCCAGTGACAGGTAGAAGCGGGTGATGCCCGGATCACCCTGACGGCCGGAGCGACCACGCAGCTGGTTGTCGATACGGCGCGATTCATGCCGTTCAGTACCCAGAATATGCAAGCCGCCTGCTTTCACGACCTCAATATGTTCGGCCTGACAGGCCTTCCTGACTTCTTCGGCTTTGGCTTCACGCTCAGCTCCGGTAAGTTTGCCCGGTAACTGGGCAATCAACATATCCGGATTACCACCGAGCATGATATCGGTGCCGCGACCTGCCATATTGGTGGCGATGGTGACTGCATTTTTGCGGCCGGCCTGGGCAACGATTTCCGCTTCACGTTCGTGGTGTTTGGCATTCAGCACTTCATGGGGAATACCTTTCAGTTTCATTTGCTCGGACAGGTATTCGGATTTCTCAATCGATACCGTACCCACCAGAATCGGCGCGCCTGTTTTGTGCGCCGTTTCAATATCGGCGATAATGGCCGCGTATTTATCTTCGCTATCCCGATAGATCAGGTCGGGTAGATCTTTACGGATCATATCCCTGTTTGTCGGCACGATGACCACTTCGAGGTCATAGATTTTCTGGAATTCCTCGGCTTCGGTATCTGCCGTGCCGGTCATGCCGGCCAGTTTGTCGTACATGCGGAAGTAGTTCTGGAAAGTAATCGATGCCAGCGTCTGGTTTTCCGGTTGAACGGTCACACCTTCCTTGGCTTCCAGCGCCTGATGCTGACCATCGGAATAACGTCGGCCGGGCATCATGCGACCGGTGAATTCGTCGATAATAATCACTTCATCATCGCGTACGATGTAATCCACTTCGCGCGTGAACAGGGTATTGGCGCGCAGTGCCTGTGTGGCCGCATGCATCAGATTAACGTTTTCAGGGTCGTAGAGATTGCCCGTTTTGAGCAATCCGGCTTCACGGAACAGCTGTTCGACATGATCGTTACCAATCTCGGTATAGGAAACTGCCTTGTCTTTTTCATCCTTGTCGTAATCTTCTTCGTTCAGCTGCTTGATCAGTTTATCTGCCTGATTGTACAGTTCAGTGGCTTGCTCGGCCGGGCCGGAAATAATCAGCGGTGTACGCGCCTCATCGATCAGAATTGAGTCCACTTCATCGACAATCGCATAGTGATGGCCGCGTTGCACCAGTTCCTCGCGGGAAAATGCCATATTATCGCGCAGATAATCAAAACCGAATTCATTGTTGGTGCCGTATGTGACATCGGCTGCATACGCTTCACGGCGTTCATCGTTGGTAATACCATGTACAATCACACCGGTGGACAGGCCGAGAAAACCGTATAACTGCCCCATATATTCAGCATCACGTTTAGCCAGGTAATCGTTGACCGTGACCACATGTGCGCCTTTTCCTTCCAGCGCATTCAGATAAACCGCCAGTGTGGCTGTCAGCGTTTTACCTTCACCTGTTTTCATTTCAGCGATTTTACCCTGATGCAGAATCAGACCACCAATCAATTGCACATCGAAATGACGCATACCCAGCACACGCACGGATGCTTCGCGAACCACTGCAAATGCCTCGGGCAACAGGTCATCGACAGTTTCACCCTGTTCGAGGCGATTGCGGAATTCTTCCGTTTTGGCAGCCAGTTGCTCGTCGGACAGCGCTTTTGTTTCTTCTTCCAGTGCGTTGATTGTATCTGCGATCGGCCACAGTTCTTTAAGCAAGCGATCATTGCGGCTACCAAACAGTTTGGTGAGGACTTTTAACATAGCGATTCGTACTCCAGAGAATTAACATAAACATCCATGCGCGTTAAGGCCGCGCAACCTAGCATGTGCGGCTACACGCACCAAGCAAGGTTTGAATAAAGAGGGGGCTGCATTTTTTTACAGCATGCCGGGAAACGATTCATAACAGAAACTTTTTGATACGCCGGATGCCTTCACGGATGTCGTCGAGTCCGGTGGCATATGAAAAACGAACATGCTCATCAGCCTTGTATGCTCCGAAATCTTCGCCCGGAGTAAGTGCCACGCCGACCTCGTCCAGCAATTGCCAGCAGAAACGGCGCGCATCATGTGTGATTCGGCTGACATTGGTATAGATGTAAAATGCACCTTGCGGTTCCACCACAATATCAAAGCCCATTCCTGGCAACTCGGATAGCAAATATCGACGCCTTTCATCATAGGCGCAGCGCATGTTTTCAACCGCATCATGTGCGGTCAGCGCTGTGATTGCTGCGTATTGAGATAATGTCGGCGCGGCAATAAAAATATTTTGCATCACGCGGCGGCAGGCATCAATGAGTGTTTCGGGCACAATTATCCAGCCGATACGCCAGCCGGTCATGGCCCAGCGCTTGGAAAAGCCGTTGACGATAATGGCGTCTTGATCGAACTCCAGTGCACAACGCGCTTTTGTCCCATATGTGAGGCCATGGTAAATCTCATCGGAAATCAGGTAAGCGCCATGATTGCGACATGTCTCGGCAATGGCGGACATGGCGCTGTCTTTGATAAGTGTACCAGTCGGGTTGGATGGGTTGATGATCACGGCCGCACGCGTGCCTTGCCGCCAGTTTTCTTCAAGCAGTGCTGTGGATAGGTGATAGCGCGTTTCCGGGCCCACCGGAACATTGATCGGTTCGCCTCCGGCCAGCCGGATGAAATTGCGCTGGCAGGGATAACCCGGGTCGGACAGCAGCACGGATTCACCAGCCTCCAGCAGTACCGAATAAATCAGGCTGAATGCGCCGGATGTGCCGGGTGTAATCAGAATGCGATCGGCAGCCACATCCACACCATATTCCTGCTGATACCAGATCGACAGTGCCTGTTGCAGGTCGGGGTTGCCGGTAGACGGGGTATAAAAATTATCTCCCGTTGCCAGTTGCTGGCGGGCTGATTCAATCACAGATGCAGGCGTCGGGAAATCAGGTTCGCCGATTTCCATGTGGATGATTTTGCGCCCGGCGGCTTCCAGTTCTTTGGCGCGCTCCAGCAATTGCATCACACGAAAGGGTTCAATCAGATCAATTCTGCGCATGCACGGCAGTTTAACATGAAACAAACAACGCGCCTGCATGATTTTTCCCGCCCCATGGTATGAAGGTTACCACGGGGTGGAAAAATCCATGCGCATTAGAGCATGCATTACGGTTTGTCCTGAGGGCAATCATTGGCATAGAGTCGCCAGCATGAGTCAACGATACGATATGATTGTGATTGGAGCCGGCATCAGCGGGCTGGCTATGGCCTTTGAAGCGCAACAGGCCGGTATGGATGTGCTGGTTCTGGAGAAGGAAAACCGTAGCGGTGGCTGCTTTCATTCGGAAATCGTGCCGGATGAGGGTGAACCCTTCTGGCTGGAGATGGGAACGCACACCTGTTTCAATTCCTATGGTAGGCTGCTGAAAATACTGCATCAGTTGAATTTGATCGATCAGATGCAGGAACGAGAGAAGCTGCGTTATCGCATGCTGGTCAATGATCAGCTGGTTTCCATCCCGTCACGATTGCATTTTTTTGAGCTGCTGACCCATGTCTGGCGGCTGTTTTCTCTGAAAAAAGAGGGGGCGTCGATCGCCGATTATTACGCTGCACTTTTGGGGCCGAAAAATTATGCGGATGTGTTCCGGCATGCCTTCGGCGCGGTGCTGTGCCAGCCGGCCGACCATATCCCTGCCGAGATGCTGTTTCGTAAACGGCCACGCGATAAGTCAATAAAGCGCAGCTACACCTTTACCAGTGGTCTGGGGCGTATTATTGCGGAACTTGAAAAACGGCTGGCCATTAAAACAGGTCAGAATATTCGTGCCATTTATCAGCATGAGGCTGGCTATGACATTGAAACCGGAGATGGCATTTATCAGTGCGACAAACTGGTTTGTGCCATACCTGCGCCTGCTGCATCACGGTTGCTTCAACAGGTGCATGCCGATATTGCCGAGCAATTGGGCTGGGTGAACGAAGTAGAAATTGAGTCGGTTGGTACTGTGGTGAGTAAGCAGGCATTGCGGCTGGAGTCGATGGCCGGCGTGATTGCGGCTGACGGCGATTTTTATTCGGCGGTTTCCCGCGATTTTGTTGATCATCCGAATTTGCGAGGGTTCACGTTCCATTTCAAGCCGGGGCTGCTCAGGGATGAGAAAAAGATTTCATGCATTTGCAGGGTGCTTGGAATTCAACAATCCGACCTGTTGTATGTATTCAACAAAATCAACCGATTGCCGGCTCCGGAAGCGGGACACCATCAGCTGATAGAGGGTCTGGATACATTATTGGCCGGTAAAAAACTGGCTCTGATCGGCAATTATTTTAATGGCGTGGCTGTGGAGGACTGTCTGGAGCGGGTTGAAAAAGAATTCAGCCGTTTGTCAGCTTCGGCATGAGGAGGCTCCTGCTTATCTGGCTGCTGCTGACAGGAGTTGGTCTGTTCATTAACAGTTGCGGCTTGAATGAAAAGACCGATGTGATGCTGGAATGCCCGTCCCCTTCCGGTAAAAAAATAGCGACGCTGTATCGCGTTTCCACTGGTGACAGGCCGGGAGATCAGGAAATGAAAATCAATGTGCGCCCGGTAAAAAGCGCATTTGATCATGGTATGCACAGCTTTTCATTCAGGCACGGTTATGATGCCCTCATTTACTGGCGTTCGGATCATGATATGCGCATCGAGTATCCCGAGTATTCCGAAATCACCGAACAGGAACATGTCATTTTCGGAACCAGTCAGACATTCAGTTCGACCGATACGATAAAGGTCACCTATCAGGAGACACCATCGGAGCACGGTTATTTCATGGTTGAGCAGCGCTGCTTTAATTAGCTCCTGTTATTCCTGCCAGACCAGTACCGGTTTTCTGGCCGCCTGTGTTTCATCCAGCCGGCGCCGGAACGGTTTGACCGGCGCTTCATGCAGCATATCGGTTTCTCCGGCTTCGCATTGGGCTGCAATCTCCAGCATGGCATTGCAGAAGGCGTCCAGCGTTTCACGTGATTCGGTTTCCGTCGGCTCGATCAGCATGGCCCCATGTACAATCAGGGGGAAATAGACTGTCATCGGATGGAAACCTAGATCGATCAGCTGTTTGGCAATATCGAGTGTTTTGACACCGTGTTTCTCCTGATACTCGTCGGTCAGCAGGCACTCATGTTTGCACAGGCCTGAAAACGGCACATGGTACACATCTTTAAGGCGGCACAAGATGTAGTTTGCATTCAGCACGGCATCCTGAGCGATTTTATGCAGGTGATTGCGTCCAAAGGCCGAGATATAGGCATTGGCGCGCATATAGACGCCGGTTTGGCCCAGTGTGCTCAACACCGAGCCGATGGACTGGCTATCTCGGGTTTCGATGCGGTATGTGTCGCCGTCTTTGATGATGCGTGGAACCGGAAGAAACGGTTTCAGGGTATCGTTTACGGCTACAGGGCCAGCCCCCGGGCCACCACCGCCATGGGGTGTGGAAAATGTTTTATGTACATTGATATGCAGGCAGTCCAGGCCCATGTCACCCGGTCGTGCCACGCCGACCAGTGCATTGAGATTAGCCCCATCGCCATATACCAGCCCGCCGGCATCATGTACCAGCTGGCAGATTTCCCTGATATCGGATTCAAACGTGCCGGCCGTATTCGGGTTGGTCATCATCAGTGCCGCGACATTGTCATCCAGGTGGCGTTTCAGCTCATCCAGATCAATGCGCCCGTCCGGGCCGGATTTGATTTCCACGGTAAACATACCGCACAGCGCGGCCGAGGCCGGGTTGGTACCATGGGCAGAGTCGGGCACCAGCACTTTTTTGCGGTGCTGATCGCCGCGTGCATCGAGTGCAGCACGAATCATCATCAGGCCGACCAGTTCACCATGTGCGCCGGCAGCCGGCTGCAGGGTCACATCGGAGAAGCCGGCAATTTCGGCCAGCCATGTCTGCAACTCATAAAGCAGTGTGAGAATTCCCTGCACCGAGTCCTCGGGCTGATCCGGATGCACATGGGCCAGCCCCGGCAGGCGGGCGACCTGCTCGTTCACGCGCGGATTGTATTTCATGGTGCATGAACCCAGCGGATAAAATCCGGTTTCAATGCCGTGATTCCACTGACTCAGGCGCACAAAGTGGCGCACGGCTTCCGGCTCGGACAGGCCCGGGATACGGGGAGGCGTTTTGCGCTTGAATGCATCGAGCGTGAGCGGAATTTCACTTGCTACGCCGGGCAGGTTAATCGATTCCGGTGCTTCATGTGCATGCTCAAACAGCAACGGTTCTTCATGCTGCATACCGGATACGGCAGAATATTGCGCGTTCATCATGCTACCTCCAGAGCTGCGATATAGTCGTTAATATCGCTCTCTTCGATCATCTCCGTCGTGGCTACGAGCAAATGTCTGGCATCGCTATCACGAACCAGCTGTTCGAGCGGGATGCCGGCAAAGATGTCCCGGTGGCGTGCGGTTGCAAGAAATGCATCGCGTTTGGCCCGGGAGACAAAACTGAGCACGGTTTCATTATAGTGCGCCCCGTCTGCTGCGCTGACGCCGTCGGGCAGTCGGGATACCAGCATATTAAGTGCAGCGGCAGAATGTCTGGCTACGGTTTCCAGGCCGGCATCGCCCATCAGGGTCATATAGGCTGCTGCTGCCGTACACATCAGCCCTTGATTGGTGCAGATATTGGAGGTCGCTTTTTCGCGTCGGATATGCTGTTCACGGGTGGAAAGAGTCAGCACAAAACCGCGCTTGCCGTCGGCATCCCGGGTCAGACCACAGACACGTCCGGGCATCTGGCGCACATATTTCTGTTTGCAGGCAAACACACCCAGATGCGGGCCGCCGAATGCCATCGGAATACCGAGTGCCTGCCCGGAGCCGACCGCGATGTCCGCACCGTAGGCTCCCGGAGGTGTGATCAGTCCGAAAGCGGAAATATCGGAAAATGCCACGATCATCAGGCATTTATGGGCATCACAGGCCTCCCGTAACGGAGCCAGATCATACACCGAGCCGTAAAAATCGGGATACTGCACAATCACGCAGGCTGTGGTGGTATCCATGGCAGCGATCACCGCATCAAGATCGGTGCCGAATGCACCAAAGCCGACCTCTACATATTCGCCGTCGAGACGGGACAGGTAGTTTTCGGTTACCGCGCGATATCGTGGATTAACCGAACCGGCAATGATGGTGCGGGTTTTGCGTGTTACACGGCGCGCCATCAGGGCTGCTTCGGCGGTTGCTGTCGCAGCTTCATACATTGAGGCGTTGGACACATCCATATCGGTCAGTCGCGCAATCATGGTCTGGTATTCAAACAAAGCCTGCAGGGTGCCCTGGGCGATTTCCGGTTGATAGGGGGTATAGGCAGTCAGAAACTCGCCGCGCGAAATTACATAATCGACCACTGCCGGGACAAAATGGTGGTAAGTACCACCACCCAGAAAACAGCGGGTGTTGCCGGCATGCCTGTTTTGTTCAGCAGCCCGGGTGAATTTGCGTACAATACCTGCTTCTGACAATGCATCGGGCAGATTCAGACTGCCAGGTGCGAGATGAAACTCGGCTGGAATATCCGCAAACAGCTCGGCCATATTGTCCATGCCCATGCTCGTGAGCATGGCCTGTCGGTCGGTGTCGGTGTGGGGTAAAAACCGCATGATAGTTCTCACTTTTGTAGTAGGCATGTCCGAACGCTCTAAGGGGTGCAGGCATGCTGTGGTTTAGGGTGTTTCGCCCGGTCTATTCAGATAGTACAAGAATAGTACGAGCTAGTCGCCGTAGGCTGCCAGTGTTGCAGCCATGGCCCGACCTTGTGTGCCAGATGCGCCCACGCGATTCAGGACTTCATCCAGGGCGGAGACACATTTTAGCACATTGTCTTTGCGGCAAGCATAACCCATTAAACCGATACGCCAAACTTTTCCAGCCATGACACCGAGGCCGGCCCCGATTTCCAGGTTGTAATCGTTCAGCAACAGGCCGCGCACTGCGGCATCATCGACTCCGTCCGGGATCGTCACGGCATTGAGTTGCGGCAGACGCTCTGCCTCTGGTACGACAAAACGCAGCCCCAGCGCTTCCAGTCCCGCTTTCAGTGCCCGATGGTGACTGGCGTGCCGCGCCCAGGCATGTTCCAGCCCTTCGTTTTTCAGCAGTACCAGCGCCTCATGCAAGGCATAGAGCGCATTGATTGGTGCGGTGTGGTGATAGGCGCGTTTGGTGCCGCTGCCCCAGTAACCCATGACCAGATTCAGATCGAGAAACCAGCTTTGAACACGGGTTTTGCGGTTACGGATACGTTCCACGGCTGCTGCACTGAATGAAACCGGTGATAATCCCGGCGTACATGACAGACATTTCTGGGTGCCCGAATAGATGGCATCCACGCCCCATTCATCGACACGCAATTCGGTGCCGCCGAGCGAGGTGACGGCATCGACAATGGCCAGGCAATCGTGATGGTGTGCGATCTTGCACATGGTTTTGACATCGGTGGTTGCCCCGGTTGAGGTTTCGGCATGCACAAAGGCGACCGTGGTGGCTTCAGGATGTGCTTTCAGTGCATCTTCCAGTTTCTGAGGATCGCAGGCGCGACCCCATTCATCCTCAACCATGACCGCCGTTGCACCGCAGCGTTCAACATTCTCTTTCATGCGGCCGCCGAAAACACCGTTCTGGCAGACGATTACTGTATCGCCGGGTTCGACCAGATTCACGAAACAGGTTTCCATGCCGGCGGAACCTGGGGCGGAGACCGGAATGGTCAGTTCATTCTGTGTCTGGAATGCGTATTGCAGCAGCTCCTTCATTTCATCCATCATTTGCACAAACAGCGGATCAAGATGTCCGATGGTTGGCCGGCTCATGGCTTCAAGAATACGCGGATTCACATCCGAGGGGCCGGGGCCCATCAGGGTGCGTTGTGGCGGGTGAAATGATGATGTCATGGTGAACCTCCTGTATCTGTATGCGCTAAATTAAACAGCTTTGCCCCAATTTGCATCCTCATGGATATTGCGGTTATGCCTGTTGTATCGGGTGTTCATGGTTTAGCGCCTGTCTCGTGCCAACAGGGTGATCCAGTGGCGCACCGGTGTTTCGGTGCCGGATTGCATATGATGCAGGCAGCCGATATTGGCGGTGGCGATCATTTCAGGCTGGCCTGCATGCAATGCCGACAGTTTGTTGTCGCGCAGATTGTTTGAAAGTTCGGCTTGCAGGATTGAGTAGGTACCGGATGAGCCGCAGCAAAGGTGGGCATCTGCCACGGGCGTTAATTCATAGCCCAGTGTGATCAGCAACCGTTCCACGCGACCATTCAGTTTCTGGCCGTGTTGAAGCGTGCATGGCGCATGAAAGGCGATGCGGGTGGATTGGTTCGGTCGGAATGCATCCAGATTCTCGTCCTCCAGCAGTTCGATGAGATCGCGGCAGTGGTCGGAAACCCGCTGCGCATTATCGGCATAATCGGGGTCGTTTCTGAGCAGATAGCCGTATTCCCGGATTTCCAGGGCACAGGCGCTGGCTGTCGAGACAATCGCTTCCACGCCGGAATCCAGATAGGGCAGCCAGGCATCGATATTGGCGCGCATGCGTTGCTGGGAAGCCTCCTTTGCATTCAGGTGATGTTCGACCGCGCCGCAGCATTGGGCCTGTCCGGTGCGCAGTGTCTGGATGCTGAGTTTATCCAGCACCTGCGCTGTGGCGGCATCAATTTCCGGGGAGAGAGCCGGTTGTACACATCCTTCGATCAAAAGAATTTTGCGGGTGCGATTTGTGTTCGGGAATGGATCATCAGCCTGTGGCCATGGCGGAATCCTGTTAGCTACGCTTGCCGGCAGCAGTGGGCGAACCAGACGTCCGAATGCGAGCAGACGCGCAAAGCGGGAAGGGTGCGGCAATATGGCAAGAAGCAGTTTTCGCAGCAGGCGTTGATGCAACGGGCGTGGCACGTATTGTTCCACCATCTCTTTGCCGATATCGGCCAGATGCGCGAAGGCAACACCCGACGGGCAGGTGGTTTCACAGGCCCGGCAGCTCAGGCAACGATCCAGATGCTGTTGCGTGGTCTGCGTTACCGAATGGCCTTCGAGCATTTCCTTGATCAGATAGATGCGTCCTCTGGGTCCATCGAGTTCATCACCTGTTTCCTGATAGGTCGGGCAGGTGGCGGTACAAAAACCGCAATGCACGCAGTTGCGCAGAATATCGTTGGCTTCACGACCGGCAGGTGTTGCGAGTATTGAGGGCGGGATATTTGTTTGCATTACAGACACCTGTACATGCGGCCGCGGTTGAGAATGCCGGCAGGATCAAAGCCCTGTTTCAGGCGTTGGTGCAGTTGCATCAGAGCCGGAGGCAGGGGGGCGAAGACTTCTCCGGAACGGTCGCCACCGCGCAGCAGCCGGGCATGACCGCCGAGTTCGGCGGCATAGGCATGTACTGTCTCGAACGGTAAAGTCGATTTCAGCCAGCGCTGGGCACCGCCCCAGCCGATGAACCAGTCTGAATCTGTCGTGCCGGAAAGAGGTGCAAAACGGGCTGCCGGTGGCAGCGACAGGCGGTAGAGCGGCGTGTCAGTTTGAAAAAACGGCAGTTGATGCTCGCGCAGCGCTTTCCAGAAGTGCTTGCCACCCTCGAATATACGGCCGTTGATATCGCGCATGCTGCGCTGTACGGCGGACGGCGTGCCGCAGATGCGCAGATAAACGCGTTTGCCATCGCTGCACATGGCTGTCACCGGCAGCGACGTGCTGGCCTGGCGGTTCATGATGGCAATGGCCTCTGCAAAATCGGCATCGAGTACGAGCGTCTGCTCGGCCTGTCGGTGTGGCAGGGTTTTCAGTGATACATCGAGCAGCAGGCCGAGCGTACCGAGACTGCCGGCCATCAGGCGGGAGATATCGAAACCGGCGACGTTTTTCATCACTTCGCCGCCGAAATGCAGCTGTTCGCCGCGCCCGTTGAGTATCGTGCAGCCAAGCATGAAATCCCTGCATGAGCCGGCATAGGGGCGGCGCGGCCCGGAAAAATTGCAGGCCACAGTGCCGCCGATGGTGGCGGATGCCGCAAAATAAGGCGGATCGAACGGCAGGCGCTGGCCGTGTTCATCGAGTGCTTCGGCAATCTCGGCCAGTGGCGTGCCGGCGCGCGCAGTGATGACCAGTTCGCTGGGCATATAGGAGATGATACCGCGATGACCGGCGACGGCGAGCGGCTCCCCGACCGCTTCACGACCATACCATGATTTGCTGTTGCCTCCGATAATATTCAGCGCCGTTCGGCTGTGAAAGGCATCCTGAACCTGCTGCTGCAGTTCTGCTGTGAGATCCATCAGAAGCGCTCCAGTTCCGGATGCGGTAACTGGCCGTTGTGCACGTGCATGCGGCCCAGTTCAGCGCAGCGGTGCAAGGT
>WFUI01000093.1 GCA_015485035.1 Mariprofundus sp. | reverse complement strand
GGATATTATGCATCAGCTCCCTCCTCTTCAGCCCGATCCCGGTTCAGCCCGCACAGTGCAGCATAGTCACAGAAATTGCATGGCGGTGATTCATAAATCAGCCCCTGCTCTTTGCAATGGTCTTCCCTCTGTTTCTCGTCAACCAGACCGGTAGCCACTGCCTCGCCCTGACGCAATCGATTCAGTTCAACACAGAATGACTTACGCAATCGATTCCATCCCTCATCAAGCGATTCGCTTATTTCGACCGTATCTGCGGCAAAAGCAGGAAATGCCGTCACCATGCCCTGTTTGGGAATCAGGTAATAGGCGACCGGTTTGGGCTTGCCATCAATCATGCGTGCATAGGTGATCAGCTGAATATCGCTGCCTTTGGCGATCTTGTTGCGATAATAGTTCATCGCATGGGAATATTTAAAATCGATCACATGCGCCTCACCTGCCTCGTTATAGGCAATCACATCAGCTCGCCCATTCACATTGATGCCATCCAGCCGGGTATGAATCCACTCCTCACATTCCAGCCGCACAAAGCCGGCATCATGAAAGCGCTGGACAAGATCACGCGACGCAGATGCAACGCGCTGACGGATGCCGGCACACTCCGCCCTGTTCTCCGGCAATAGCAGGTCTGCAGCCATTTCCGGTACTCTCCGGTCAAATGTATCCAGCGCCTCAGCAGCAACAACGTCCGGATCAGGTATGGAGCCTGCACTGAAAATATCTTCCAACACCTGGTGTGCCAGCGTTCCAATCATCGCGCTGTCACTCTGAAAGTTCATCACATCGGAAGCCGAAACATCCAGTTGCTCCAGCAACCATTTGAACGAACAGCCGAACAGGCTACCTAGCGAGGTTGGAGATAATTTGGCCGGCTTGTCATACAGATCAGCTTGAAATGTTTTCAGTGCTGTGACTATGCCAGTGTCCAACGGCATTGCGCCGGCAAACGGCAGTTCCCGGCCCAATAACTGCGGTTGCGGCTGTTCGAGCAGATGCATGGCCGAGACTGCCCGGATGTTACCCGAGAGATGCGGATCGGTTTCAAGCTCGGCCCATAGTGGATGGATAATGGTCGGACTTCCCGCCTGTGCTGTAACCCTGCACAGAAGCAGCTTCTTACATCGTTGCACAGATTCCAACCAGTGATAACGCTGTCTGCTCCGCTCCAGCGACGATTCATCGAGATGAACACCTGATGCTCGCAGCCAGGCCTGTTCATCCACGCTCCAGATGTTTGCCGCTGGCGATGACTGATCATTGAATCCCCACCAAATCAAAGTATCTATATTGCCGGTCAGTTGCGCCGCATCATTAATCACGCCCCAGTAAGCAGCCTCGCGCACCGATGCATCGGAACGACCGGGACCAATAACGTCATCGACAATACGATCAAGCAACGATTTACTGATCTCGCCCAGATCAGCCAGAATCATAATCAGATCCCGGCAATGCCCCATCGCCACGCCAGCCATTGGCATGGTTTTCTGAAAACACACCAAATGTGTGCGCAAACGTTCGACCGCCCTGATTATCAATTCTGCAGGCGCATCCTCGTCAATCTCTATCCGGTCATGCTTCAGCCAGCGATCCAGATCATCGGCAAAGGTCTGCCCCTCGGCTTTTGCCCGGTCCGCATCCATGCCGTCCTTGATCAGATACTCGTATTTCAGTGCTTCGATTTCCGTGATGGCATCAGCCCATTCTTTGCTCTCCAGTCCGGGCTTTTTGGCCAGCACCTGGATCAGCCGTCTGGCTGCAAAGCCGGGAACCGGAGTTAACGGTGCAGATAACAGTGCCATGAGTTGCTCAATACGAACCGGTTTCCAGAGATTCTCCAGCACCAGCGGCAACAATTGCAGAATCCCTTTCTGAGCGCTCTCTTCCCCCTGCCCTGTCTGCGGCAACCCCTGCATAGCAAGCGCCTGATCCAGCTTGCCACTCTCCTGCTGACACAACATCGCAGTCGAACGCCTGTCGGCATCTGCATGCAGCCAACTGGCGACCACCTGTGCCAGCGGCCACTCCTGCTCAGCGGAGAGTAGTACTACTTCCTCCAGCTGCCAGGCAGTGCAATCAGCAGCATTTTCCACCGAGATGCCAGCATCCGCCAGCACAGCAAAAAGCTGCTGCCAGGGAATTGGCAACAGCTGTAGTGGTTCGGTCAGAAAAATGGAATCGATGGAAAGCGATTGTGGTTGCGCCAAAGCATCGAGGACATGTCTGAATCGATCCGGCAATCCGGCATAGGTTGACCCATCATCCAGCAATTCAACCGCAGCCAGATCGCGTAAACGGGTCGGCAAATCACCCGACTCCTGTTCTGGTTTCCAGCCATAAAGGATCAGTTCATCGCGCCATGCGAGCAGCTCACGTGCCACCGCCCATGCATCAGCCTGAAATGATTCAGCATAAAACGCCGCAGTATCATTCAGCGCCAGCAATCGCCCCATATAGCGGCGAATCCGTATCGCCTGCGGCATCTGCTCTTCACCAAGCCCCAAACGGGTTTCCAGCAGATCCAGCAACCCTTGCGGCCCCAGCACGACTTCACCTAAAACAGCATGGCAACCCACATCAAACTCCGGCCAGTTGCCCGTATCCAAATTCAACCCAAATTTAATTCTCAAAACTTGCCTCCAGTGCAGCACACATCATACACAATCACCCGTCATCTGCTGTCGCATCAATCTGCAACGATAATCCGTTGCAGCTTATCCAATGCATTAATGTCATATATTTCTGACAACTCCCGAAATGGATTGAAAGCATTCCACAGCCCGCCAAATGGAAAGAACGCCGG
>WFUI01000092.1 GCA_015485035.1 Mariprofundus sp. | reverse complement strand
GGATGCGCCGGATCTGTTTTACGCAGGTAATAAGTTTCGCCGTGAATGGCTGGTAGCATGGTTGCAGAAACCGGTGCGTATTCGTCCGGCCGGAGTGAATTATCTGCGCGCCATTAATTCTACACCGATCAATCAGGACATAAAAAAGAAGGGTCGGCAGTATGATGTGCTTTGGGGCAAGTATCTCAAGCCACTTCAGCATGAATCTCTGACCAGAGCAGAGGCTGAAGCGACAGCAGATGCATTGATGGAGCTCAAACCTCACGATGATCTGGTAGCAGGGATGATGCTGGATACCAGCAAGAAGGTAACGCTGGACGAGGGTGAGCTGTTAATCGACAAGGTATACGGCTGTCAGTCCTGTCATCAGATCGAACCCGGATATGGCGGTTACACAGGGGCTGAGTTGTATACTGCAGGCCGTAGATTGCAGCCCGCGTTTATGCTCAGTTATATCGAACGGCCGAAAAACTGGGATCCAAAAATATGGATGCCGAACGGGAATGTGAAACCGGAAGATCTGCAAAGAATTGTCAACTATCTGATTCTGCTATCCAAGGAGGATTTCAATGCATCCAATTAAGTTGGTTTTTACTGTTGCTGCTTTGATGCTCATCGCTTCGCCTGCTATTCATGCAGAAGAGGCATATCTTAATTACAAAACATATTGTATGCAGTGCCATGGTATGCACGGCAAGGGTGACGGGGTGAATGTTCCGGCCATGAATATTCTTCCGCGTGACCACAGTGATAATGTATATATGATGAAACGTACCAACACCGAGATTTACAAAGCGATCAAATTCGGTGGGCCGGCTGTAAATAAATCGGTTAAAATGCCAGCCTGGGGTGACACCTTCACAGAACAGGAATTGCAGGAGCTGGTCGGTCATATCCGTACCCTGTGCTGCGAGAAAGAATTGATTCGCGGTGTGAACTTTAAATAATTAAAATATTCCGTTGTTTTAAAGATGTGGAGCCGTTTGCCGTGATGATTGCAGGCGGCTCTTCGTTAAACACAGGAAATGGCAGAATCTGGCGCTTTTTATCCAGTATGAATGAATATTCTTGACATGGATATTGGCGGGGCTAGGTTGCCTTTGATTAAAGGGAATTCATGTTGAATTCATAATGTCTAGAGGAGGGCTGAATGAAAAGTATCTGGTTGACTATTGTGGCCGGTTTTGTAACGGGCATGGGGAATGGCTCGGTGTTTACTGCTGCATTTCTGCTTGCAGTGGGTCGTGGGCCGTTTGGCGAAGCAGGCTTGTGGTTTATGGATCCGTATGATCCCCGCACCTATCAGGGTACGGCGGACTGGATCATGTTTATTTTCGGGATTGCCTTTGTGCTGATCCTTGGCTATGCGTTAAAACAGCACGCACTGATTGAAGGGTTACAGGAGGAATAAGAGATGAGTACAATTGCGTCAATTCTTGGTGTTGCACTCGCGTTTTCAAGCATGTGGTTTGCCTGGTATCTGCTGATGCCGGGTCAGCATGATGAAGATTCGCACGATTAAATTTAATATATATATATCATAGGGGGTCTTTAAAAGATGCTGAAATATTTGTTAGCAAAAGAGGAAGATATTCCTCAGGGAACAGCAGCACTGTTCTTTGCGGTATCATCCATTCTCTGGTTCATTATCGGAACCGGTATTGGTTCATTTAATGCGGCCAAACTGGCGTTTCCGGATTGGTATCATGGTTTGTATGCGCTGCAGTTCGGTCATATGCGCCAGGTACACGTACATGCTGTGATTTTTGGCTGGATTGCCATGGCATTTGCCGCATCCATGCTGTACATCACGCCGGCACTGGGTAACACCAAGCTGTGGTCCGAAAAACTCGGCGTATGGAATTGCCTGCTGTATAATATAGGCCTGTGCCTGGCTCTGGCGTTGTTATGGTCCGGTGTTACATCCGGTCGTGAGTATTCCGATCATATCTGGCCGATTGATTTGTACATTGCATTTGTCATGGTGGTTCCATGGTCGCTGAACGTATGGATGACCATTCTCAATCGTCGTACACAGGGTATTTATACATCCAACTGGTTCTTTGCCGCTTGCATGTTTATGACCATCATTGTGTTTCTGATCGGTAACCTGCCGGAATGGTTCCATCTGACCGGTTTGAATGAAGCTTATATGACCTGGTGGTTTGCTCATAATATTCTGGGTCTGCTGATTACGCCGGTTGCCGCCGCGATTACTTACTACATTGTGCCGAAAATCACCGGTAATCCGCTGTATTCGCATCGTGTGGGACATCTGCATTTCTGGTCTATCGTGGTGTTCTACTCCACACCGG
>WFUI01000091.1 GCA_015485035.1 Mariprofundus sp. | reverse complement strand
TTTACAGGCACATCTCAAGCAGATGAAACCGTTGCCATCAAGGCCGGGTTCATGGTGCTTTCACCCTCAGGTGATTTTGGCGTCACCGTGAACAATGTCGGCACCCGAATCGATCTGGAAAAAGACCTGAATTTCGGTAACAGCTCACAGCCTGTTGGAGAAATCAGCCTCAACCTGGGTGACTCCAGGTTTTCATTTGGTTTCACCCCGCTGAGTTTTAGCGGCCAGGGTCTGCTGACACGAGCTATCAACTTCAACGGCAATACTTTCGCCGCCGGCACAACCGCCAGCAGTGAATTCAAAGCCGATCTGTACGATTTAAGCTATACCTATTTTATGATTAATATGGATGATCTGCCATCACGATTCCAGCTTGGGCTGGAAGCCTCGGTCAAAATTTTCAATGTCAAAACGAAAATGTCCGGCGGCGCAATCAGCACCTCAAAAAATGCCACCCTTGCCATCCCGACGGCAGGCTTGCGCGGCCGGGTGGCGCTGGCTGATTTTATTGGGTTGAGCGGACACTTCGGTTATCTGGGTTATGCAGGCAACTTTTTCACCGATGCAGATGTTCAGCTTGAATTTTCCCCGTTACCGTTATTAGGTATCAATGCGGGTTATCGCTATATCAAGGTTAAACTCGATACCAATAATCTTCTGGCAAATGCTACTTTCAAGGGCCCCTTTGTCGGACTGTTTTTCCGCTTCTGATATTTTCCGAACCGCCTGGCAATCACACGTAAATATAAGGCCGGATCAATGATCCGGCCTTATATTTGCAACTTGATGATTAATAGCTTTTGCGGAATTTGGTCGCATGGCATTTCGGACAAGGAGGCACACGGCCTGTCTTTTTGAAATGCAATTCGTGTTTGCAAGCCACACAGGTCAAGGTACCGGCACTGGTAACTTCACCGGAACGACAGGAAAGTGCCTGCTGGGTTTTTTCAGCCACAGACGACAAAGCACTACCGGCCAGATTCAGCAGGGATGACAATGATGCCATCGCCCCGGCACTTACGCGTGATGGGTTGAGTTTTTCTTTTGCCTCATGGCGCATTGCATCTGCCATTTGATACAGATCGCGTTCCATGAACGCCTTCAGATTCTTGCCCTGCTCTTCAGAAAATGCGCCGGCAGCAGTCAATTGCTGACGTGCCTTTTCCATGGCAACCGCTGCAAATTCAGCACTCTTTTCTGCACCGGCTTCGAACAGATCCCTGAACTTTGCAGCCAGCGCATCATACTGATCCGCCGCTTTATCCGAATCTCCCGAACTTGCATCCATATGTGCAACTACTGTTTCCCCGAATTCGGATGTGGATAGTTTGGTTGCCCCTTCCATCAAACGATGAAAATCATACGTAACCATTTTGGCTGCAATGGCTCCGTTAATACCTTTCACAACCAGATCGGCCGCATCCGTCCAACCCATATACCGCAGCATCATTTCGCCGGACAATGTCATGGATGACGGATTCACCATATTTTTACCGGCATATTTCGGAGCCGTTCCATGGGTTGCTTCAAACACTGCATGCCCACTGGTGTAATTGATATTGGCGCCCGGTGCAATGCCTATACCGCCAACCTGAGCTGCCAGCGCATCGGAAAGGTAGTCGCCATTGAGGTTCAGCGTGGCAATCACATCGAATTCGCCGGGTCGTGTCAGTACCTGCTGCAGGGCAATATCGGCAATGGCATCCTTGATCACAATACCATTGGGCAATTTACACCATGGCCCGCCATCAATCTCCTCGGCACCGAATTCGGCCTTCGCCAGTTCGTAACCCCAATTACGAAAACCACCCTCGGTGAATTTCATAATGTTACCCTTGTGTACCAGCGTCACACTCTTCAACTCATTATCGATCGCATACTGGATGGCCGCACGTACCAGGCGTTCAGTACCCTCCCGCGAGACCGGCTTGACTCCGATACCGGAACTGTCGGGAAAACGAATTTTCGTCACACCCATCTCATTTTGCAGGAAATCAATTACTTTTTTCACTTCATCGCTGCCTGCAGCCCACTCGATACCGGCATATATATCTTCTGTATTTTCACGGAAGATAGCCATATCAACCAGCTCAGGACGCTTCACCGGAGAAGGTACACCAGCAAAATGTTTTACCGGACGCAGGCAGACATAAAGATCCAGCGTCTGTCGAATAGCCACATTCAACGAACCCATACCGCCACCAATCGGTGTCGTCAGCGGGCCTTTCAGTCCAACAAGGTATTCACGCATTGCCTGCAGCGATTCCTGCGGCAGCCACGCATCATCAGTCTGACCATAGAGGTTCCATGCTTTCTCACCGGCAAACACTTCCATCCATGAAATACTGCGCTGACCGCCATAGGCCTTTTCAACAGCGGCATCGAGAATGGCGCGGGTCGCTTCCCAGATATCGGGACCAATCCCGTCCCCTTCAATAAAAGTCACAATCGGATGATCGGAAACCTGAAGCTTCCCATCCTCACCCATCGTAATTTTGTCACCGCTTTCCGGCACGCGTATGTGTTCAAATGCCATGTTAACCTCGTTTGTCAGGATCTGTATTATTTGGTTTTTTCTGAGTGTATTCCCTGTTTGATTCGAGCTGCTTCCTGCGCATTACGCCTGGCTTCCAATGCCTTGGTACGAGCCCGCTCATAACGCTCAGCACGAATAGCCTCGGCAGCTTCGTCCAATGCTTTCTCGGCAGTATTCAAATAGCTGTCCGCCCTGCTCTGATCACCGGGCAGTTCATGCGCGATTTTAATCGCAGAGCGTGCATCAGACATTTCCTGCACAGGCGGTTTCAATGCACAGGAGGTCAACATGATCAGCAGAAAAAACAGAGTCCATTTCACAGATTGCATATTCTTCCGTTTTTCATCCGGTGTCAACGCAGATCGAAATCGGACAGTCCGAAATCATACGACGAGGTCGGGTCAGTGAATATCATGCATTCTCCTGAATCGTTCTGCGTTTTCGAAGGCCCAGTTCTTTCCACTGTTCATCAGCCACCTCGCCGGGTGCATCGGACATTGGATCAGCGGCCTTTTGAGTCTTGGGAAATGCAATGACATCCCGAATTGACGCTACATCGGCCATTAACGCCAGTACACGATCCAGACCGAAAGCCAAGCCTCCATGCGGCGGTGCCCCATAGGTCAACGCCTTGATCAGAAAACCGAATTTGGCTTGTGCTTCTGCATCGGAAATATTCAGGGTTTTGAATACTTGCGCCTGTACTTCAGGCTTATGGATACGAATCGAGCCTCCACCAATCTCGGTGCCGTTCCAGACCAGATCATATGCTTGTGAACGCATATTCAACGGATCCGTTTCAAATTTATCCAGATCTTCGGCATATGGTGCTGTGAACGGGTGATGCAGTGCTTCAGGACGTTTCTCTTCAGCATTCCAGGCAAACATAGGGAAATCAACCACCCAGACAAAACGGTGGTCACCTTCAGCAATCAAATTCAGATCATGCCCGAGTTTGACACGCAAATGACCCAGGGCATCATTAACTACCGTAGTATCACCGGCACCGAAAAACAGTAAGTCACCATTTTCCGCTTCTGTTGTTTCCAGCATATCTTTTAACACATCTTCCGGCAGAAATTTTACAATCGGTGACTGCAGGCCACCGGGTAAATTATCCTTGTCGTTCACCTTGATCCAGGCCAGCCCTCTGGCTCCGTAGATGGATACAAATTTGGTATAATCATCAATC
>WFUI01000090.1 GCA_015485035.1 Mariprofundus sp. | reverse complement strand
TGGGGTCTCCAGCATTGGGTATTTGGGTGAAATCGGGCCAGATCAGATCGTTGAGGAAATGTTTTTTAAGTATCCGATTGCTTTCAGGCAGGCTGTGAATGGTAATGGTCCTGTTGTCCACATTCCCGCCCAGACGTTTGATTGAACGGTTGTCGGCAAGAAAAGCGATATCCTTGATGTGGTCGAGATGGATATGGGAGAGGCAGATATGCTGGATATCGTGCTGTTCTTCCAGAGATAATGTTTCGGTTGGTGAGCCTGCATCAAGCAGGATGGAGTCGTTGACCAGCAGTGAAGTCAGGCGAAAGCCGAGCAGTTGTCCACCGTAACAGCCCAGTACCTTGATCCTCATGCTCTTGCTCCTGCCGAAACTGAGCTCACAGCTTTACGCATATTGCCGGCAGAATTCAATAATGAGGCGAGGATATCATCGTTACACCCTGCCTCGCTGATGCGGGAAACGAAATGGCTGCCAACGACGACACCATCGGCAAACTGCGCGACCTGAGCCGCCTGGTCGGGTGTTTTAATACCAAAACCAACACATACAGGCATATCGCTCATACTTTGAATGTGTGCAACCTTGTTGCGAATAAGATCAATATCACCCATATCTGCTCCGGTAATGCCGGTCAGCGACACATAATAGATAAAGCCGCTACCGTTTTCACTGGCCAGTCGGATGCGTTCGTCCGTTGATGTGGGCGACAATAGCAGGATACGATCCAGATCATGTTTTTTCAGTGCCGCATCGCAGATATGTCCTTCTTCCGGAGGAATATCAACAATCAGTACAGCATCAGCGCCGGCATCTTGTGCTTTTTCAGCGAATGTTTCAAACCCCATGGCGTAGGGTACATTGGCATAGCCCATCAGTACAATACCAAGATCAGGGTGTGTTTCGCGTACGGATCTGGTTAACGCAAAAACATCGTCGATATGCACGCCCGCTTCCAGGGCGCGTTCGCTGGCGGCCTGAATCACCGGTCCGTCAGCCATAGGGTCAGAAAAGGGCATGCCAATTTCCAGAATATCGGTTTGATCCGCCAGCGCCTGAAGCAGTTCCCCGCTGGTGGCGATATCGGGGTCACCAGCTGTCAGATAACCAATCAGTGCGGCGTGTCCTTCCTGCTTGCAGCGCTCGAACACTTTGGATAATCGTATGTTCATGATTCATTCTCCAGCCAGCCCAGATGTTTGAATACGGTATTCATATCCTTGTCACCACGACCGGAGAGATTGATCAGTACGATCTGGTCAGTATCCATTGTTTTGGCAATGCGGGTGCCGGCAGCCAGTGCATGGCTGGATTCGAGCGCCGGAATGATGCCTTCGCTGCGGGTAAGCAACTGCAGTGCTTCCAGTGCTTCATCATCCGTGGCCGCATCCAGTTGGAGGCGGCCTTCCTCCAGCATGAATGCCAGTTCCGGTCCGACACCGGGATAATCAAGTCCGGCAGAAATACTGTGTGTGCCCATCACCTGGCCTTCTTCATCTTCCAGTAAAAATGTCAGGTTACCATGCAGAATACCGGCTTTCCCTGCCGCCAGTGACGCTGCATGTTTACCGGTAGATAGCCCGTAACCGGCAGCTTCCACCGCGACCAGTCTTACCGATGCATCATCGCGGAACGGATGCAACAGGCCCATCGCATTGGAACCTCCACCGACACAGGCTACAGCGACATCAGGTAGTCTGCCGGCCTGTTTCAGAATCTGTGCCCGCGCTTCCTGGCCGATAACAGTGTGAAACTGTCGTACCAGCAGAGGGTAAGGGTGTGGCCCGGCCGCCGTGCCAAAGATATAAAATGTGTTCTCACAGGTTGCCACCCAGTTACGCAGTGCCTCGTTGACCGCATCTTTCAATGTTGCCGTGCCGGAATCGACCGGGATGACATTGGCTCCGAGCAATCGCATGCGTAGTACATTTGGCATCTGCCGTGCCATATCCTCACGGCCCATATAAATATCGCACGCCATGCCGAACATGGCAGCAACTGTCGCCGTTGCGACACCATGTTGCCCGGCACCGGTTTCGGCGATGACACGTTTCTTGCCCATGCGACGGGCCAGTAGCCCCTGGCCGATGGTGTTATTGATTTTATGGGCACCTGTGTGGGTTAAATCTTCCCGTTTCAGGTAGATTTGAGCACCGCCAAACGCTTTGGACAGACGTTCGGCATGATAGAGTGGCGTGGCACGGCCGACATAATTTTCCAGCAATTGCAGGCGTTCAGCATGAAAGGAATCATCATTCCAGGCCTCGAAAAAAGCTTCTTCGATTTCTTTCAGCGGTTGCATCAGCGTTTCAGCTGCAAAGCGGCCGCCAAAGCGACCGAAATGACCGCCTGCATCAGGAGCGTGTTTGATTTCCAGATCGTACATGGAAGCAAAATCGGTATATTGACATGATGCGTTCACAAGGGCTCCTTGTTCAGGTGTTATTCACTGCGTTAACGAAGACACGCATTTTTTCGGCATCCTTGATGCCCGGGGATAATTCAACGCCGGAGGATACATCCAGTGCGAACCATTGGCGAACGGCTAGGGCTTTGTGGACGTTGTCGGTATTGAGTCCACCGGCCAGCGTCAGAGGATAATCGTGTTTGAAGCCCTGTAATAGTGACCAGTCGAAAGCGTTTCCGGTACCGCCGTAGACACCGGCGGGGGCTTTGGCATCGAGCAGTAGCGGGCAGTTAAAGCTGGCAGCCTGTTTCAGGTCATCCGGGCCTGCTACCGGAATGGCTTTCAGCACGCGTCGTCGCTGTGCTTCGCAGAAACCGGGCGTTTCATCACCATGCAGCTGAATGACACCCAGTGGTACGGTTTGCAGTATCTCGGCAATGTAAGCCTGTGTCGGGTTTACAAACAAGCCGACAGCCGAGACGAAGGGCGGCAACTGACGGATGATAGCTGCAGCTTTCTGTGCTTCGATATAACGCGGTGATTTCTTATAAAAGACGAATCCGACTGCATCTACTCCCAGTCTGGATGCCTCCAGAGCATCTTCCAGGCGGGTAATGCCGCAAATCTTGATGCGTGTGCGAGTTTTGTTTTGTGTGACTGCCATGGCTGTATTCTAGGGCGATGCTGATTTATTGCATCCCGCAATAAATCAGGGGAAAGGGGTGATTTTCTCTTTTCTTCTAAATCAGGCATATACGAACCGGATTTCATTCACATATCCTGGAGTTCCTGCCTGCGAGGTTATATCCAGCCCGGGTGTCTTGCCTGCTTGTGGCGGTCCATTTGCGGGCTATACGGATACTCCGGGTTTTTCAGGGTTGCCAAGGTTCTCTGGCGCATCCAGCCCGGCTTCCCTAAACTTCGCCAATGGGCACTGTGATGAATACCTATGCGCGGTTTCCCCTCACGCTGGTGAGAGGGAAAGGTTCGCGTGTCTGGGATGATAACGGGAATGAGTATCTGGATTTTATATCCGGTATTGCCGTCAATACGCTTGGCCATGCTCACCCTCAACTGACTGCGGCACTATCCGAGCAAGCCGGTACGATGCTGCATTGCTCCAACCTGTTCCATATCCCGAAACAACAGCAACTGGCTGATAAGTTGACTGCACTGTCCGGACTGGGGGCGGTCTTTTTTTGTAATTCCGGGGCTGAAGCGAATGAGGCTGCGATTAAACTGGTTCGCAAGTATTTCCATGACATGGATTCATCCAGGCGTTCGGTTATTACCGCCACCCGGTCATTTCATGGGCGACTGCTTTCCACCCTGACTGCAACAGGTCAGGAAAAGGTGAAAGTTGGTTTTGACCCATTGCCTGCGGGTTTTTTACATGTGCCGCTCAATGATATAGAGGCGTTGAAGCAGGCCGTGAATGAGCAGACGGCAGCTGTGCTGCTGGAGCCGTTACAGGGTGAAGGTGGCGTCAATATTGCAGAAGTGGCTTATCTCCGGTCAGTTCGGGCGCTGTGTGATGAGCTTGGTTTGTTGTTGATTCTTGATGAGGTTCAGACCGGTATTGGCCGGTGTGGCTCCATGTTCGCATTTGAACAGGCCGGTATTGTGCCGGATATTTTGACTCTGGCCAAAGGTCTGGGTGGTGGCGTGGCCATAGGGGCGATGCTGGCTACGGATACTGTATCTGCTTCATTCGGGCCAGGCACACACGGTTCCACTTTTGGCGGCAACCCGCTTGCCTGCACAGCGGCACTCACCGTACTCGATGTGATAAAATCCGCCGGCTTGCTGTCCAATGTTCAGCAGCGAGGCAAGCAACTGAGTTTGGGTTTGCAGGATTTGGCATGCCGGTTCCCTGTTATCCGGCAGGTGCGCGGACAGGGTTTGCTCATTGGAGCAGAATTGAATGTAGAAGTAGCACCATTGATAGCTGCGGCCAGGGATAAGGGGTTGTTAATACTGATGGCGGGGCCAAATGTGTTACGTTTTCTGCCACCTTTGAATATTAGCGCAGAGGACGTGGATGAGGCGCTGACAATCGTTGGTTCAGTATTGGAGAGTACGCTGGAGGCTGGGGAATGAGACATTTTCTGACATTGCTGGACGTATCACCGGATGAGGCAAGATATCTTTTGAAGCGTGCGGCCAAGATCAAACGCAAGTTAAAGGAAGGCAAAGCGTACCGGCCACTGGAAGGCAAGACGCTGGGTATGATTTTTGACAAGGCCAGTACACGCACGCGTGTTTCTTTCGAAACCGGTATGTTTCAGCTGGGTGGTCATGCCTTGTTCCTGCATTCCGATACCACCCAGTTAGGGCGCGGTGAGCCGATTGCAGATTCGGCACGCGTGCTCTCCAGCATGGTTGATGTCATTACCATTCGTACCTTCGGGCATGATGTTTTGCAGGAGTTTGCCAGGTATTCGAAAGTGCCGGTGATTAATGCCCTGACCGATTTGACCCACCCGTGCCAGATTCTGGCCGATGTGCTGACCTATGAGGAACACCGGGGAGCGATTGAGGGCAAAACCGTGGCCTGGATTGGTGATGGCAATAATATGGCACACTCATGGATCAATGGTGCGGTGACATTCGGCTACAAGTTGAAAATTGCCTGTCCGGACAGTTACCGGCCGGATGAGAAAATGCTGGAGGCTGCACGTGTTCTGGGTGCAGATGTGTCTCTGAGCGATGATCCTGTGACGGCTGCATACAAGGCTGATCTGGTTACTACGGATGTCTGGGCCTCCATGGGTCAGGAAGATGAACAAGCTGAGCGCGAGGAGGCTTTTGACGGATTCTGTGTGACGGATCGTGTCATGGCTCATGCCCATGGTGATGCGCTGTTTATGCATTGCTTGCCGGCCCATCGGGGTGAGGAAGTTGCAGCCAGCGTCATTGATGGGCCACAGTCGGTGGTATGGGATGAGGCGGAAAATCGCCTGCATGCCCAGAAAGCGCTGCTGGAATTTTTGTTAAAATAAAGCGAAACTGTTCAGTGCATCCCTGACCTCAAACTAAATCAGGGGCAATCTGAACAGCTACGAAGGTTACATTGAATTTAAGATTAAAAGAGGATTGTTCATGTCTGATGTAAAGAAAGCGGTGCTGGCTTATTCGGGGGGGCTGGATACATCCATCATCCTGAAATGGTTACAGGACACATATGATTGCGAAGTGGTTACATTCACGGCTGACCTCGGTCAGGGTGAAGAGGTGGAAGAGGCACGTGCCAAGGCGAAAGCCTGTGGCGTTTCTTCCATATATATTGAGGATCTCCGTGAAGAGTTTGTGCGCGATTATGTGTTTCCGATGTTTCGCGCCAATGCAATTTATGAGGGCGAATATCTGCTTGGCACGTCGATCGCCCGCCCGCTGATTTCCAAGCGTATGATTGAAATTGCCGAAGCGGAAGGCGCAGATGCGGTGTCGCATGGCGCTACCGGAAAGGGCAATGATCAGGTGCGTTTCGAGCTCGGCTTTTATGCCCTGAAACCGGATGTGAAAGTGATTGCGCCGTGGCGTGAATGGGATCTGGTATCACGCAATGACATGCTCGATTTTGCAGAGAAGCATGGTATCCCTGTGGAGCGCAAGCGCGAAGGCTCCAAGTCACCCTATTCAATGGATGCCAATCTGTTGCATATCTCTTATGAAGGTTATGATCTGGAAGATCCGTGGTGTGAGCCATCTGAATCGATGTGGCGCTGGAGTGTGTCTCCGGAGAATGCGCCGGATGAAGCAGAATATATCGAATTGAGTTATCAGGGTGGTGATATTGTTGCAATCAATGGCGAAACCATGACGCCGGCGACAGTGCTGACCGAGTTGAATCGTGTAGGGGGCAAGCATGGTATTGGGCGTATCGATATTGTTGAGAATCGATTTGTTGGCATGAAATCACGCGGCTGTTATGAAACACCGGGCGGTACGATCATGCTCAAGGCGCATCGTGCGATTGAGTCGATTACGCTTGACCGTGAAGCAGCGCATTTGAAAGACGAATTGATGCCGCGCTATGCCAAGATCATTTATAATGGTTACTGGTTTGCGCCGGAACGCGTGATGTTGCAGCAGGCCATTGATGCATCGCAGGTCTGCGTGAATGGTGATGTGCGGCTGAAATTATACAAAGGCAATGTCGATGTGGTCGGTCGACGTTCGGATGATTCGATGTTTGACGAGCGTTTATGTACCTTTGAAGATGATGAAGGTGCGTATGATCAAAAAGACGCGTCCGGTTTTATCAAGCTCAATGCACTGCGCTTGCGCATGAATAAGCTGGTCGATCAATAAAGGACAGGAGAGCAGAATGACTGAACAGGGATATGCTAAACAGATTCGTATATTACATAGCCTGCTGGCGCTTTGCATGCTTACGCAAATTGCCATTGGTGAGTTAATGGATGTACCTGAAGTCGAGGATGCTCCGGCTGTTGCCGGGATTCATCTGATCGTACCGGCCTATGCCCATGAGGGACAAAAACATCCGGCCGGCATGCCGGTGGAAGAGACGCTTGGCTTTGAGGTGCATGAAATTCTGGGGCTGACAATTGCCGGCCTGATGCTGATTCGTCTGATGTTTGCCATGACCTCGTTACCCGGCGCCAACTGGCGCGAACTGGTACCATGGGCCTCAGCCGATGGACGCAAGCAGTTAAAACATGAAATCAAGGTGCAGATGGCAGGATGGAAACAGGGTAAACTGGCTCCACCTGAAGATGGCGAAGCAGTGGCCCGATGTGTGCATGGGTTTATTTTACTGGCAGGCCTTGGTATGGGTGTTACGGGCACCGTGTTGTATTTTGGCTGGAGCCAGACCACACCGCAAACCGATTTGATTGAGCTGGTTGCAGAGACGCATGAATTGCTGGTTGGTGGGCTCGAGGCGCTGTTGGCTGCTCATATTCTGGCGGTAATCATGCATCAGCGGCAGGGTCACAATATCATTGCGCGGATCAAACCAACGGCCTGATGTTGTGTAAACATACAGCAAGATCCGGGGTGATCAGGAGAAGCATATGATCAGGCATAACAAGATACTGGTTCCAACCGATTGCTCGGATCAATCCACTGAAGCGATACGGCGAGCCGGAGTTCTGGCGGAAAAATTCGATGCAGAAATTCACTTGCTGTATGTGATGGAACCTTCCATGTATTTTGAAATGGATATGGTCGCAATTCCGCCTCTGGATGATGTTGATAACACAACACAAAAAGGAGTTTTCCGGCGTATTAAAGCGCAGGTGGCATCGTTTGATTTCAAGCTTATTGTGCACATGAAAGAATCTGTTGGGGATCCGGCACGAACCATTTGCCAGTTTGCAGAGTCATTGCCTGCCGACCTGATTGTTATAGGGCGCCATAGTGAAAAGAGTACATTTGCACATATGCTGATGGGATCTTTTGTGGAGCGGGTTGTTGCACATGCACCTTGTTCAGTGCTGGTTACCGTGCCGCATGGTTTGATCGGAGATGAGCAGAACTGACAGGGTTACGAACACAGGCCTCGGGTGGCTTGCCAAAACCATGTGCGTAAACACTTGATGTTGTGAGTGCTTTAACTGCAATCACAAACAGACCATTGCAGGAATTCACGGCTTTCAATCCGGTTCGGATGTTTAAAGAACGATTTGCTATCACCTGACTCGATCAGACGTCCTTCGCACATAAAAATAATCTGGCCTCCCAGTCGTTTTGCCTGCTCAATATCGTGAGTGACGCACAGCACTGGCATGTTCTGTGCCAGTTCAAGCAGCGATGCCTCAATGAACTGTCTGGAGCGGGGGTCGAGGGATGCGGTTGGCTCATCAAGCAGCAGCATTTTTGGAGAAAGCATCAGTGCCCGGGCAATACACAGGCGTTGTTGCTGGCCGACAGACAGCGTAGCGGCCTGATCATGCAGGCGATTTTTCACTTCATCCCACAGGGCAGCTTGTTTTAAGACTTTTTCGATTCGGTTTTCCGGCATGTGGTTGCGCTCTGTTCTGCTTAGCCCGAAGACGATGTTTTGTTGAATTGAGCATGGAAACAGGGTTGGCTTTTGTGCAATCAGCCCAATGGTCCGGCGTAGCCCATCTTCACCCTCAGGCCAGCAGCGGGCATGATGACCCATGATGCGGAGTTCACCGCACCAGTCTGTATGCAGAAGGTTGAGGCAGCGCAGGAGCGTGCTTTTACCCGCACCGGATGGCCCGATCAGGATATTTATCCCCTGTGCCGGAAGGGAAAATGAAATATTCCGAAGGATGTTTTTACCCTCAAGTGCAAGACTCAGCTTTGATGCGTGCAGGCTGATGTCTCCGGCATTATGAGCGGCAACCTGTTGTGGCACTTCTGCCGGTATGGCTGCTATTTTATTATTCTTTGTGTTCATCCATCCATCCTGATATTCCGTAATGCAGAGGCACCAAAGCTGAGCACTGTCACAAGTATGATCAGGATCACCGCCGATGCCCATGCAATATCCACAGCCCCGGCATTTGCACCTTCCTGGGCCAGATAAAAAATATGTGTTTGCAAACTGGTGACAGGCGAAAATAGAGAATCCGGCCATGCCACACCGGAAAATACTGTGGCTGTGAATAAAATTGGTGCGGTTTCCGACAGGGCGCGTGCCATGCCCAGCAACAGGCCGGTCATCAATCCGGGCCATGCAGCAGGAAGCCAGACGCGTCTGATCAATTGCCCGTTGCTTAACCCCAATGCTCTGGCCGCTTCGGTTTTTCCGCCCGGAATACGCTCAATGGCATTAACACTGTTCATCAACAACATGGGTAGAATGATGACAGCCAGAATCACCATGCCGGTGAGCAGACTGATACCCCAGTGCAGCATATGAACGAGCACAATCAGACCGCACAGGCCATAAACAACAGGTGGAATACCAACCAGCAGGTGCATGATACCCAGCAATGCCTTCCGTTGTGTGACGTTGGCAATCAGTGCATAAAACAGCGTACCGCCCAGCGCGACGGGAGCAGCCAACAGGCATGCGCCGAGCATCAGCAGCAGAGAGCCGGTAATTTGAGGCCATAATGCGGTGATACTGCCAAATGCAGAGGCCTGACTGCTGCCGGACAGCATGGCCCAATCCAGCGCCGGGATACCTTTGAATAGAATGTATAACAGACAAGCCGCAGGCAGCAGCAGCGCGGGCAGTGCCAGCATGGTGATAAGTGTTTTAGCGCAACGTTCGGTCATCATGTTTTTACTTTATCTGTGCGTATATGGGCCAGCATGCTGATGGTAATAGTGATCAATGCCAGTAGCAGGCCGCAGGCCATCAGGGCAGAGAAGTGCATGGAACCGAATGCTGATTCACCGATTTCCCGGCCAATGCGTGAAGTCAGCGTCTGGGCCGGTGCGAGCAGATTATACCACGGGTCGGGAATGCGATCCATGGAGCCAACAACCAGCATGACAGCCATGGTTTCCCCCAGCGCCCGACCCAGTGCAAGCAGAATACCGGAACGGATACCCGGCCAGGCTTGAGGCAGCAGTACGCGCCACAGACGAGTGCTCCATCCCATGCCGAGGCTGGCTGCAGTATCGCGCTGATGGATACTGACTTCACACAGTGCATCCTGCGTCATGACCATAATCGTCGGTAACACCATGATCGATAGCAACAGGCCGGCAGCCAGCAGGTTATGGCCGGTAAGCAGATGCAGGTTTGACTGCAGAAAGGGTAACAGTATCCACAAGCCCAGTAGCCCGTACACTACGGATGGAATGCCGGCCAGTAATTCCATGCCGCTACGCATCAGGCTGCGCCATGGGCCGGACAATATTTCAGTGCTCATCACCGCTGCCGCCAGCCCGGTGGGAATGGCGATAGCCAGTGCGATCAGTGCAGCCCAAAAACTGCCAATGATGGCAGCAGCCAGTCCGAACAGATGCTCGTAGGGATACCAGTCACCGGAGAGTAGCGGGCTTAAACCATCGTGTTGCCAGTATGGCCACGACTGTTGCAACAGGAATCCCAGCATCAGTACGACCACAATCAGGCTGATCAGTGCAGATGTTCGCATCCATAGGTTAAGCATAGCTGGCTACAGTACGATTAGCGTACCGGCAGATAACCCGATTTCTTGACGATAGCCTGTCCTTCCGGTGAAAGCAGGAAGTTGGCGAAATCGCGTGCTTCAGGTGGCCCCTTTTTGGATAACAGGATATGCAGGCTGCGACTTATCGGGTAACTGCTGTCGCGTACATGCTCAATATCGGGGAATATGGCTTTATTTCCCTTGCCAACTGCAATGCCGCGTACGTCATCATTGAGCCATGCATTGGATAACATGCCGATGGCCTGGTCGCTGTGTGCAACCAGCGCCTGCTCTTCATTGTTGGAGCCGGAAATGACCGATGCGCCCGGTGCACGGGCATGTGCATCTCCCAACACCGCTTCGGCAAAAACGTGGCGTGTGCCACGGCTGGCTTCCTTGTCGATTACAAAAATTCGTGCATCCGGCCCGCCGAGCGCTTTCCAGTTTTTGATTTTGCCGCGATAGATATCCGCGATTTGCCTGAGTGATAATTGATGCACGCCACCGACATAGACGGCTTTGGATACCACTACAGCCACGGCGTCTTTGGCAATAGTGAATACATCGACTTTTCCATTTAATTTAGCAGCTTCTTCTGCGTCAATTTCGCGCGACGCCATGCCGATATCTGCCGTATGCTGAATCATCGATGCGATCCCGACTCCTGAGCCGCCACCGGAGACAGTAATGCTCACATCCGGATGTTGCCGGTGATAGGCCGCAGCCGCTGTAGATACCACGGGCAATACGGTTGTGGAACCTGTTGCGTGCAGCGTGACAGCTGAAGCGATATGAGCCTGAGCGCTCAGGCATACGGCTGCCAGAACAAGATATGATATGCGTTGCATGAGAGTCCTCCGGGACATGTTTCCATCACGAGGATGGTATGCAGTGGTGGTCTTTGGGGTACGGAATTACTTACATTGCACCTAGCTTGAGAACAAGCTGATGCCGGTCAGGAAAAAACGAACAGCAAGCGCGACGATAAGTGCAACGCCGATGGAGAGGACAACGGAAAACAGCGCATCCTTGCGGCCAATCACTTTGACCATGACAGCAAATGTGGAAATACAGGGAATATAAAACAGCAGGAAAACAAGGAAGGTGGATATCTGAATCCAGTCGAGTACCTGTCCGACTTCAAACGTGCCGAGCGCCTGATAGATCATCACCAGCGATAGTTCTTTGCGCAGGATGCCAAACAGAATCGGGACACCGAGCACCATCGGTAAGCCCAGCGTCCAGGTGGTGACGGGTGCAAGGGCTGTATTGATCACCAGATCCCCACCCATAAATTGCAACAGGGCGAGCACAATGCTGCCGCCGACCAGCAACGGCAATACAATGGTCACAATATCACGGGTGCGCTGCCATGTGGAGGAAAGTAGCGGCCGGACTTTTGGCCAGGCATAGGACGGGATTTCCTGAATCAGACCGGGGCTGATTTCGGGATAGCGATGTGAGAGCAGCCGTCCGAGCAGAGCAATCACCAGCAGACTTAAGATGAATAACAGGAATACGCCCGTAGCACCAAGGTATTTGGCACCCAGCGCCAGCACGACAGCCGAACGCGCCGAGCATGGTACAAACGTGATCAACAACGATGCAACAACACGATCCCGGCCACTGGTCAGTCCCCGGGTTGCGGCAATGGCGGGTACATTGCAGCCCAGCCCCAGCAGAAACGGCACAGCCACTCTGCCATGCAAACCGATCGTATGGAAAAACCGATCCACCACAAATGCGATACGGTGCATGATGCCGCTTTCTTCCAGTGCCACCAGCATCAGTACCAGTGGCAGCATGTAGGGTACGACAATACCGATCAGGCCGATCAGACCGTCGGCAATGGCGCGGCCCACTACACCGGTCGCCGTATCCGGTTGCCAGGCAGATATCATAGCAGCCAATTTGGCGGAGGAAATGGCATCCAGTCCTGTACTGACCTCAAATACCATGAACAGAACGGCGGCAAATACGGCCAGAGACCCCACCAGCCCCCAGTGGGGATGCAGGAATAGCATATCCATGCGGTCTTCCCAGCTTATTTTTGGCTTGTGTACGTTATGAACCACGGCATGAAACAGGCTCATGGCGCGATGATGCCGGTCGGCCTTGACCTCTTCGCTCAGTGTTCTCGGCAAAACACGATCTGCCTGTTCACGCAGGGCGTGGATGCCGGGTGCGACATCGGGGAAATGATGTTTAATCTCGCTGCGCAGGTAATTATCATGCTCCAGCAAATTCATGGTCAGCATATTGGCTGGAATGGAAAATGCCTGTTGAATGTCCGGGCGGTCGATTTCTTTGTGCAAACGATTCGCCCATTGCTGGATATGCGGACTGGGTGGCTGAGGTAACGGACAAACCGGGTCGCGGCCTGATTGAAGAACGCGTTCAAACAGTTTTTCCAGACCATGTCCTTTCAGGGCAACCGTTGGAATCACCGGAGCACCGAGTTTTTCGGATAATGTATGGATGTCGATTTCAATACCCTTTCGATGCGCCTCATCCATCATATTCAGCGCAATGACAACGGGCAGCCCCAATTCCGAGAGTTCCAGCGACAGTTCCAGACTTTGCTGTAATGCACTGGCATCGATCACCTGTACCAGCACATCGGGTCGGGGAAACGGGGCGGGTGGTTCGCTACGTTCGTGACGTGAAATTAATGGGCGCGCATCACCCCAGAGCAGATATTTCAGTGCCTCAAGGTCATCGCCTGTTAAGCCGCGCAGTGATGACAAACCGGGCAGATCAACCAGATGAATTTCATCCACACCAATCTGAACCGGGCATTCGGCATAAGGTTTGTGGGTGCCGCTCAGTTTGCCGGTGCGATAGCGGGTGCTGGCTACAGCATGAAAAATCGTACTCTTGCCACTGTTGGGGTGTCCAACAAGAGCGACCCTAAGGCGATCATCACCACGATAAACATGATGATGCAGTGTGATTGGAGAGGAAGGATCGCTGAAAACCTGTTTCGACACAGATTTACCCTGATACAGGTGCGCGGCAAGTCAAGTTAACGCACATATCAAGCTTCAAGGGAATTACAGATAATGGTCGGAAAATATGCTGCTATGATGGCAAATAACCGCTTCAACACTGTTGCGAGCGGCGGTTGAGCCAAGCGCCTGCATCGACGTAACCGGTGCATCGGACATGCCGCAGGGCACAATGCCGGAAAAATGGCGCAGGTTGGGATTGATGTTCAGAGCTATACCGTGATAGGTGATCCATTTACGGCAGCGCACGCCGACAGCGGCGATTTTTTTATTTTCAACCCAGACACCGATACCGCGCGGATTTCTTACGGCATGGATATCGAAATCAGCCAGTGTGCGGATGATCATTTCTTCCAGGCGGCGAACATGGGCATGTAAATCCTGTCCGGTTCTCAGGTCTGCCATGACATAACAAATCAGCTGTCCCGGCCCGTGATAGGTTACCTCGCCGCCGCGCCCGGTTGGGTATACCGCAATAGATTCGCCATCAATGTTGCGCGTCAGTACATCCGCCTCACTGCCGGATGTACCGATGGTATACAGCGGCGGGTGCTCGGTAAGAATCAGTGTCGATCCCACCGTTCCTGCCAGAATAGCATCAACGAGAGATTCCTGTTCTGCTATGGATTCCGGATAATCCTGTCTGTCGTGACGAATGATTTGCATGGCCGCAGACTAACCCGAATGTAATGAGAATTCCGCTTTGTATCGACCCTCACATTGACCGGGACACATTGCCCCATAGAATCAGACATTTCCATTTAACCTTCGGGGCGTAAGGAGTCAGCAGCTGTGAGTAAAGAAATCGACGTGAATACACTTACGTTTGAGCAGGCGCTGGCAGGCTTGACTGAACTGGTCGAGAAACTGGAATCGGGTGAACTGCCGCTGGAAGAGAGTGTCGCTGCCTTTGAGCAGGGGGTGAAACTTTCCCGCCGCTGTGAATCCCTGCTCGATCAGGCAGATCAGCGTTTGCAGATTCTGGGTGACAAACTATCCGCCGAATAATCTCTGATGCAATCACCTGAATTTCTCTCTGTATATGCAGGGAATGTTGAAGATGCCCTGGTTGAGATGCTGGATGCGCGTAAATCCGTGGTCCCAACCCGGTTGCTCGATGCCATGCGCTACAGTCTGCTGGCCGGCGGTAAACGTATACGCCCGGCTCTGTTGCTGGAGTGTTATGCGGCCTGTGGTGGCAAACGGCCAGAAACCGCCATGCCGGCAGCATTGGCCATTGAGTGTATTCATACCTATTCACTGATTCACGATGATTTGCCATGCATGGACGATGATGATTTGCGTCGCGGCAATCCCACGTGTCATAAACAATTCGATGAAGCTACAGCAGTGCTGGCAGCCGATGCATTGCAAACGCTGGCATTCGAATTGCTGGCTGGTGCTGAACTGGATGCTGCGCTGCGCTGCAAGCTGATATGCAAGCTGGCCATTGCAGCAGGATGCCAGGGCATGGTCGGCGGGCAAATGCTTGATATGCAGTCTGACAACAGCGACGATGATATGGATATTCTGGTTGTTGAACGCATTCATTTGCATAAAACAGGAGCATTGTTGAGCTGGTGTTGTGAAGCAGGGGCGATGCTTGCTGATGCGGATCAAACGCAGTTGAATGCCTGTTCCCGCTATGGCAGGGCTGTCGGATTGCTGTTTCAGATTGCCGACGATATTCTGGATGTGACTGCCAGTTCATCGGCTTTGGGTAAAAGTGCCGGTAAGGATATGGCGCAAAACAAGGCGACTTATGTATCCGTGCTTGGTTTGCAGCGTGCCCGGGAAATTGCCGGAGAAATGCAGGAACTGGCTGTAGATGCCTGTCGCCCGTTGGGTAAACAGGCCGGGCATTTGCAGGCACTGGTTCATTATATTCAGGAGCGTGGCAAGTGACTTATCCGATGTTGGAAAAAATACGTGGCGTGTCCGATCTCAAAGCATTGTATGAGGATCAGTTGCCCCGGCTTGCCACAGAGATGCGCCAGTATCTGATCGAAACACTGGCACCGATCGGTGGACACCTGGGGGCCGGTCTCGGTGTCGTTGAATTGACCATTGCGCTGCATTATCTGTTTGATTCACCGCGCGATAAAATCGTCTGGGATGTCGGTCATCAGGCGTATCCGCATAAGATTCTTACAGGGCGGTTATCCGGCATGCCTACGATCCGCCAGTATGGCGGCCTGTGCGGCTTTACCAAACGCAGCGAGTCGGAGCACGATCCGTTCGGGGCAGGGCATGCTTCCACCTCGATTTCTGCCGCTTACGGTATGGCATGCGGCCGTGATTTGAGTGGCGAGAATAATCATGTGATTGCAGTCATCGGTGACGGGGCATTGACCGGAGGCATGGCGTTTGAAGCGCTCAATCATGCCGGCGGTAAAGATAATCGTTTGCTGGTTATTCTGAACGACAACGAAATGTCGATCGCCCCGAATGTCGGAGCGATGTCGTCCTATCTGGCCCGTATCATTACCGGCAAGCCGTATACACAGGCCAAGGATACTGCCAAACGGATCCTGGGGAAATTGCCCGGTGCGCTTGATGCAGCCAAGCGGGTTGAAGAGCATGTCAAAGGCATGATTACGCCCGGTACCCTGTTTGAAGAAATGGGCTTCCGCTACATCGGCCCCATCGATGGCCATGATTTCGAGCATCTGCTGCCCACACT
>WFUI01000089.1 GCA_015485035.1 Mariprofundus sp. | reverse complement strand
GAAACTCCCGGAGGGTACAGGAACCGGACGCAATGACTGGCAACGGAACGATTACGGAGGGCCGTGCCCCCCGATTGGTCGACATCGCTACTTTTTCAAACTGTATGCACTGGACACCCGACTGGATGGCCTGAAGACACCGGACAAACCGGCCCTGCTGCAAGCCATGCAAGGGCATGTGCTCGAACATGCCGAGCTGGTCGGTACATATCTGAAGCAACACTGAAACGTCCGCATGACTATCCATTTTGATTCAGATAACCGACAGACAGGCACCCCGACCGAAAAACGCGTGGGAAAAATTCTCATTAGCGCATGCCTGCTGGGTGAAAATGTTCGATATGATGGCAGTAATAGTCAGATCAATTCCAACATCCTGGATCAGTGGGAGCAGGAAGGGCGGCTGATTTCTACCTGTCCGGAAATGGCGGGGGGATTGCCTGTACCCAGAGTACCTGCCGAAATCGACGGGGGAAACGCCGACACCATATTGCAGGGCAAGTCCGGTATTTGGCGAAAAGATGGTATCGATGTGACCGATGCGTACTTGAACGGCGCTGAAATGACGCTGGCCTTGTGTATGAAACACAATATCCGGATTGCAATATTGAAAGAGGGAAGCCCCTCCTGCGGTGTAGCATGTGTGAATGATGGCAGTTTTTCCAGCCACAAAGTTGAAGGGCAGGGTGTGACTGCCCGGTTATTAACACGGCATGGTATTTCCGTGTTCAGCGAACGGCAGCTCAGTGATGCCGCCGCACGATTAACAGAACTGGAATATTGTTATAGCTAATCAGAGCATGGGCTTGAGCCCCGAACTGTATGGCTATTTGCTGTCCATGGGGTTAAGAGAGCCCGATGTGCTGCAACAGCTGCGCAAGGCCACAGAAAAAGAGGATATGTCCGTCATGCGCTCTGCTCCTGAACAGGGTCAGTTCATGGCGATGTTACTGCGTTTGGCAGGGGCGCGGCGGGTACTCGAAATCGGCACCTATACCGGTTATGCCACGCTATGGATGGCGCTCGCGCTACCCGATGAGGGTGAAATCATCAGCTGCGATGTCTCGGAACCATGGACTGCCGTTGGTCAGCATTTCTGGGCCGTTGCCGGCGTGGACAGGAAAATACACCTGCATTTGCGTCCGGCGCTGGAAACATTGCAGGCATTGCTCACAGACGGCGAACAGGGTCGTTTTGATTTTGCCTTTATCGATGCGGATAAAATAAACTATCAGGCCTATTTCGAAGCCTGCATACAACTGATTCGGCCCGGCGGACTGATTGTGGTGGATAATGTGCTCTGGGGCGGAAATGTGATAGATCCGAGCAATCATGAAGCCAGCACGGAAGCGATACGTATATTTAATCAGTCACTGGCAAACGATGCACGGGTCGATATCTGCATGCTACCCGTTGCCGATGGCATCACACTGGCGCAGAAACGATAAAGGCCGGGGAATTTCTGCGCATGCCGGGGTATCATCCGGTCTTTTCAATAATGGAAAAACTGTGATCATGAGCAGGAGGTATTCCAAATGAACCCAAAGACAACACGAACAGGTAAACCGATCCTTGTCACACTGTTCTTCGCAGGCATGTTATTTACTACAACAGCGATAGCAGGGGAAAATCAGCAGACACACGCTTTTGATGCCAATGGCGATGGCAAGATTACTTTTGAAGAGGTCATGAAGAAACTTGAAAAATCGGCTCGCACAACCTTTGATGCCATGGATCACAACAAGGATGGCGTCCTCTCGGAAAAAGATTTCGATGATGTGCGGGATGGCATGAGAAAGCTCGAAGACTGGCTGTATGATCTTCTAAAACCGTTTATGGACAATGACGACAAATCCGGCCCCAGGGCTGTGTAAAGCATCAACAATATCGGGGTCCCGGTCGGGTTGCGGAAACCCGTCCCCGATCTGTATGGTATGACTGACACATCAGCACTTTATCCACACCATCCAGCCGTGATTTGGCTCACAGTGACAACATCATGATTCGATAAGCTTCGGGATGTTTTAAATCAGGGAGCTTTCATGGCCAATTTTCAAACCCATCTTACTGTCGCGGCAGCAGGATCCATGACAGCAACGGCTGTATGCGTCCAGACCGGCATCGTCAGTCACCCGGAAGCCTTGCTTCTGCTATCACTCGGTACCCTGGCTGGAATTTTACCTGATATTGATTCTGATCATTCCGTACCCACCCGGCTGGTCTTCAATATCATCAGCTTTGCCGTTGCGACTGCCGCCCTGTTTACATTACAGGGAAAGGTTCACCTGATTCTTGTGCTTGGCATCTCGTTATTGGGCGCCCTGTTTGTGCGTTATATTGTATATGCACTCTTTGCCGGCATCACCGAACATCGAGGCTTGTTTCATTCGCTTCCGGCAGCATTGCTGTTCGGCCTGATGACCGTATCGGTCGGCATTCATATGCTGGACTGGCCCTTGCATTTCGCATGGCTGGCCGCAGCCTTTGTCAGCGGCGGTTATCTGCTGCACCTGATGCTGGATGAAATGTACAGCGTGAATTTTATGAACAGTACACTCAAACAGTCATTTGGCAGTGCACTGACCTTATTCAACAGGTCCTCATGGGTATCCTATCTGCTACTCTATGCTGTTGTCGGCGCCGGCTTCTACCTGCTTCCAACACCAAAGGGCTGGATCAACCTGTAGCTTTGGCGTGTATTAGAGTGAACAGACCCTAAAACTGCTGGGGGGCAAAATAGCCGCTAATCGAGCCGATCGTTGCACCCAGTAAAGCAAACGTGATGGATCCGATCACAGACAGAATGATAAATGCCGGGATGGATGCAACAGCCAGTTTGACCATGAAAACAACCATGGAAAGGAAAGGCATTTTGATATCGGTAATCGTGACGTTATCCATAAAATAATCTCCTCAGAAATCCAGGGATACTCTGAAAAACTCAGAGAATCCATGCGGCCCATGGACGGGTCGCCAAAATCATGTGCTGTCAGTGCTTGATGCCATGCCATACGTCCATGCATGGCCCCCTTCGGGCTACGATTATTGTACCAGGCGCACTGATTCAGGGCTTCTCCAACAACAGCCCGGTATGTCGCAGCAGCGCATCGACAGCAGGTTTACGCCCTCTGAAGGCAATGAAGGCATCCATAATATCCTTGCTGCCACCCACACTTAATATTTGCTCACGGAACCGCCGCGCTGT
>WFUI01000088.1 GCA_015485035.1 Mariprofundus sp. | reverse complement strand
TGCGATGTCTATGATGCACTCAGAAGCAAGCGCCCCTACAAACCCGGTTTCGATCATCTCAAAACGCTGCACATTATCATCCAGGGCGATGGCCGCACCAGTCCCGCCCATTTTGATCCGGATATACTGGCTGCATTTCAATCAAGCGCCGATACCCTTGAAGAAGTTTTTGATTCTCATGGAACATAACCCCCTCCGACATCATGGGGCTTCCTTGCCCGGCATTACAAAAGAACTGCCTGTATTCACCACACAGGTATTCTTTGACAATATGCAAAGCTGTTTGCAAATCAATGCATCGCGGAGGCATGGATGAATCGATCTGAAGTACTCCTGGTTGAAAATGAAGCTTCCACACGGGAAATATTCCACACAATCATTGAATATGCCGGATTCCATGTATGTGATGCCGCCAGTTATGAACAAGCTGTTCCCCTGCTCGAAAAACCTTTTGATCTTGCATTGATAGATTTGGTGCTTGAGGGCAAGTCCGGTATTGAACTGCTAAAATATATTCATCATCATCAACCAAATTGCCCGGTGATCATTGTTTCAGCTTATGCCAGCAAAGACAATGCAATCAAGGCCCTGCGCGAAGGGGCGGTGGACTATCTCGAAAAACCGGTCACCCCCTACGAGTTAACCCATGTGATCAAACACTGGATATCTCACCATTCGCTGAAACGGAAAAACCTGCGTTTGCAGGAAGAATCTGATGTAAACCGGGATGTTTTTGAAAGTGAGTTCCGCTACAGGGCACTTATCGAAGCAATTCCTGATGCAGTCGTGGTTCATTGTGAAGGCGAGATTACATTTTCCAATCCTGCGGCAGCAACCATGTTCAGAGCTCCCAATGCCGATGCACTGAATGGTCGGGCGATTATGGATCTCGTATCACCGGACGAACAAAAAACGGTGGCCAGACGCATGCAAACCGTTTTACAGGAATACCGGCCGGAATCCGTGCTTGATGGGAAATGGAAACGTCTGGATGGTGAGATTTTCCATGCGGAAGTCCGCTCCATTCCTGTTGAATACATCAACAAACCTGCAATCCAGATGCTCATACATGATACCAGCAAACGCAAACGGATCGAACAACTAACGCAGGAAGAAAATCATGTGCTGAAAATGTTATCTGGCGGATATCCACAGCAAGAAGTACTGAAAGCACTGAATCTAATGATCGAATCACAAGTTCCGGGAATGCTCAGCTCGATTCTGATCCTGGATAGTAGCGGAAAACACCTGCACACAGGTTCCGCACCCAATCTTCCCGAAGCCTATAATACTTTCATCGACGGTGTCGAAATCGGCCCAAACACCGGATCATGCGGCACCAGTGCCTACAGGAATGAAACAGTTATCGCCAGTGACATCGCCACCGACCCACGATGGCAAGACTACAGGGATATCGCACTGACATACGGATTGCGGGCATGCTGGTCCATGCCAATCCGTGGCGCGAACAACAAGGTCATCGGTACATTTGCACTGTATTCTGGCAAACCGTATTCTCCCGGGAAAACCGAACTGGAATTGATAACCACAGCGACCCACATTGCCGGCATTATTATTTCGCAGTACCAGGCAAAAGATAAACTATTAAAATACACCGAGAATCTTGAGAAAATCGTGCAACAGCGCACCAAAGATGTGCTTGCCGCCAAGGAACAGGCAGAATCAGCCAACCGGGCAAAATCCGCCTTCCTCGCAACCATGAGCCATGAGCTCAGGACCCCGCTAAATTCCATCATTGGTTTTTCCGAACTGATCTCCGATGGTCTGGCCGGCGATGTCACGGATAAGCAGAAAGAGTATCTGGGTGATGTTCTGGAAAGCAGCCACCATTTGCTATCGCTGATCAACGATATTCTGGATTTGTCCAAGATTGAAGCGGGGAAAATGGAGCTCAGTCTCAACGAATTTGATCTGGCCCAACTGGTTGAAAACAGCCTCGCCATGATCAGGGAAAGCGCCATGAAACATGCAATCCAGCTTGATTCCGATATCCCGAACGATATTGGCCTAATCATGGCCGACGAGCGCAAGGTTAAACAAATCGTCTATAATCTGCTTTCCAATGCGGTCAAGTTTACACCGGAGGGTGGTTCTATACGGCTATCCGCGCATAAAACAAAGAAGGAAAATACCCCCGTGAATGCTGATGTCTTTGAAATCAGCGTTGCAGACACCGGAATTGGCATTTCAAAAGAGAACCAGACAGCGATATTTCAACCCTTTAGACAAATCGACAGCTCCCTTGCCAGGCAATTCGAGGGGACCGGGCTGGGTCTGGCGTTAAGTCAACGTATGGTTGAACTGCACGGTGGCCAGATTTGGGTAAACAGCACAGAAGGACAAGGCAGTACGTTCACTTTTACGCTGCCCCTAATAACCACACAACCGGGCAAGGCCAAGAACCATAAAGTTAAAATTATTGACCCTGCAACTCACCTGCTGACGTGGGAACATGTGCTTACACACTCCGGTTTTATTATGTCCCTGCATCACAGAATGGAACTGAAATTTGGTTTGCTTTGCCTGAAGGTATTGTCCGAATCGGAAAACCAGCATGATGCTTCTGTCGCTATATTACTGAAGGAGGCCGTACGCAAGCATGAGATTCTCGGGCTCGGAGAAGAGAAGGGAGAGTTTTTTATTATCCTGCTTAATACGGACAAGGAAAAAATCAAAGGCGCCATGAACAGGCTCCGGCAAGTAACAACCGGCCTCCCCATCCGGATCACTTCGGTGGTATACCCTGATGATGGAAAAGACATGGATGCCTTGCTTGCCAGCCTTCGTCAAAAGAATGTATGAGCACCGATTAAGTTTACAACCAAACTCACAGCCACTTGCTGTCCGGGCTTTCTTCCCGGCTGTGCATGGCTATCATGCCGCGCCATCAACCACTGGAGTACAGATATGCGCACATGGATCAAAACACTTACCACACTATTGGCCTTGGGGTTTGCCAATCCGGCGCTCGCTGCCGGAGAGCATTATATCGGTGCAGGAATCGGCGCATTCAACCTGAGCAATGGCGTCAACAGCGACACCGTATTTGGCGGCTATGCCATTCTCGGCCATCATTTCAATGAATACTTCAGTGCGGAGATTCGTCTCGGCTCTACAGCCAGCAGCGGTGATGGTGATGCGCTTATCGCTCAACCGAAGCAGCGCATGGACTTTGTAGCACATTATCTGAAACCACAAATTGCCATCGCTTCGGACTTTATTGTCTATGGACTGGCCGGTTTTGCGGTGGTTCACGGCACCTATCAGGCCCCCGGTAAAGCGAAACAGAGCAAAAACCGGATCAGTTATGCCTATGGCGCAGGGTTCAACTATCAGCTGAGTGATGACTATTCAGTCGATGCTGAATTCACGCATATGCTGGGCAAACCGGACAATACAGCAGCGACGATCAATACCAATTACAAAGGTCTGGAGGCCAACTCCTTCACTGCAGCGCTCAAATATCACTTTTGATTCGGGTTAATCCCTTTTCCGAAATAACAGAAACAGCCAGATAGCCCCGGCAGCCAGCATGGCGGAAGAAAGCAGCATGCCCATGGTCACCGGCCCGAACAGGAATCCAAGCTGCACATCCGGCTCTCTGAAATTTTCACAGATGATGCGCGCAATCGCATAACCAATCAGGAATACCGCCACCTTGGCACCGTTTGGCCATGCCTTGTTGCGCAGCGACCAGAGCACCGCAAACAGCACAATTCCTTCCAGTGTCATCTCATATAACTGACTGGGGTGGCGTGGCTCGGGGCCGGCTTGCGGGAACACAATCGCCCATGGCACATCGCTGACCCGCCCCCACAGTTCGCCGTTGATAAAATTGCCGATGCGACCGAACATCAGCCCGAGCGGTGCGACGGTGAAAAAGCGATCTGCCAAACCGAGAAATGGCAAATCATGTTTTCTGCAATACCACCAGCCGGCGATAATCGGACCGATCATACCACCATGGAACGACATGCCCCCCTGCCAGACATACAGAATTTCAAGCGGATGCCCCAGATAGTATGAAAAATTATAAAACAGCACATAACCAATGCGGCCACCAATAACGACACCGAGAATCAACGTCGTAAACAGCCCTTCATAGGCATCCCGGGAAACCGCTGTCTCCCACATGCCATCCTGCTGCAATTGTCGGCGCACCAGATACCAGGTACCGAAAAATCCGGCGATATACATCAATCCGTACCAGTGGATGGCCAGCGGCCCCAGTTGCAATGCGACCGGATCAATACCGGACCAAACCCAATGTGTATCCACAGCTTCTCCTAACCGATTCCCGTTGATTTCATCTTAAACGACCCATAATAGCAGCGCTCCAAACAGGATGCGGTACACACCGAAGGCAACAAAGGTAAAGCGTTCCAGAAATTGAATAAACAACCGCATCACCAACCAGGCCGAAATAAAGGCAACCACAAAACCGGCTGCGAGCACCGCAAAATTCGCGCCGGTGAAATCCTGATAATGCTTCAACAGATCAAAACCGCTGGCTGCCAGCATCACCGGCAATGCCAGCAGAAAGGAAAACTCGGCACTGGCCTTGCGACTCAAGCCGACCAGCAATGCTCCGACAATGGATGCGCCGGCCCTGCTGGTGCCGGGAATCAATGCCAATATCTGGGCAATGCCAATCCAGCCTGCCTGCCGGTACGTCATGTCTTCAAGGCACTGCACCGGCTGTTGTCTGTGTTTTTGAAAATACTCAATGACCAGAAAAACAAGGCCGCCGACTATGAACATGATGGCTACGATCTCAACCGTGAACATTGCCTTGATCTGTTTGTGCAACAGCAGCCCGACCAGTCCAATCGGAATAAAGGCCAGCACCACTTTTTTCCACAAATCGATATTGATGGCATTGAGGATAAACCTGTCACGATAATTGGCCACCACCGCCAGAATCGCCGCCAACTGGATAATCACTTCAAAGGCTTTGTTGCCTTCGGTTTGAGGCAAGCCCAGCCACTGGCTGGCAACAATCATATGGCCGGTGGAAGAAATGGGTAGAAATTCAGTAGCGCCCTCGATCACGCCCAGAATAATCGCCTGAATAATATCCATGAAATAAAATCCTTTATCGGCCAGCGCCGTTCACAGCAATAGGTGCGGCGTCACTCTACGGTGAACAGCCGGCAACACAATGCGCTCCGGATTCTATTGTGTAACGCAAACGGTTCAGCACCGTTCAGCAATTTACCGGGAAAACAGTGGTCAGATAACCCGTGCAATTATTGTGTGATAGGAGTATACTGTATAAACAATGGTATCTGCATTGTTAGCAACAAATAGAGTTGTCCGGTTGTTTGCTAAAGACGGAAATAGACAACTACGGGAGCTTTCATGCATTTACCACCCCACACACACCCGGAACGATATCCGATAACCGGTGCATTCAGCCTCTTCACCAAACGAGATATACCTTCACAGCAAATTGATGCCGGTAGCATCATCGCAACAGTACGTGAGCCCATGCTTGTGCTTGATGCGGATCTGCACGTGATATTTGCCAACCATTCATTTTACAGTTCGTTCCATGTCGATGAAAAAGAAACGAAAGGGCAACGAATTTATGATCTGGGGAATGGTCAATGGAATATCCCCGCACTAAAACAATTGCTTGAAGAGCTGCTCCCGAAAAATACGGTGTTTAATGATTTTGAAGTTGAGCACGAGTTTCCGGAAATCGGGCAACGCACCATGCTGCTCAATGCCCGGCGAATCTACAAAGAACATGAGAAGACACAGTTTATTCTGCTGGCAATAGAAGATATCACCGAACACATGAAGACCCGGGCAGAGCTGCGCTCCAGAGATACTCAGCTCTCACTGATCAAAACCCATACCTGCGATATTATTTTCGCCATTGGCCTGGAGGCTGATGATATTTTCCGCTTCCTCTGGGTTAACCAGCGGTTTCTTGAAGCGACGGGTCTGGCGGAAAACCAGATTGTCGGCAAACCAATTCAGGAAGTGATCCCAGAACCAGCCCATAAACTTGTACTCGGAAAATACAGGGAAGCGATCCGAATCGGCAAAGCCGTTCGGTGGGAAGAGACTTCCGTTTACCCTGCCGGCAAGAAAACGGGCGAGGTCAGCGTTGCCCCTGTTTTCGATACGTCGGGAAACTGTACCCAGCTGATTGGAACCGTGCACGATATCACCGAGCAAAAACAGGCCTACGAAGAGCTTGCAGCATCCGAAGAAAAGTTCAGCCGTTTGGCCAACGAATCACTGGTGGGCATCTACATTATTCAGGATGGCGTGTTCAAATATATCAACCCCAGGCTCGCAGAAATATTCGGTTACACCGAGGAAGAGCTTATTGACCGGCTTGGTCCGGCACAATTGGTCTTTGAAGAAGACAGGGCCCTGGTTACCGAGAACATCCGCAAGCGTCTCGAAGGTGAAGAAAAAAGTGCTCACTACACATTCAGAGGTATCACCAGAGAAAGGGAAATTGTTGAAATCGAAGCCTTTGGATCGTTCACACATTATCAGGGGAAAGCAGCTGTAATCGGCTCATTGCTGGATATCACCGAGCAGAAAACAAATGAACAATCACTGATTCATTTGCAGAAACAAACAAGGCAGATTATTGATACTGCTCGCGATGCCTTTGTCAGCATGGATGCGAATGGAAATATTACCGACTGGAACCCGCAAGCAGAAGAAACCTTCGGCTGGTGCCGGGAAGAAGCGATTGGCCAGCCCATATCCAAAATCATCATCCCCCCCAAATCGCGACAAGCGCATGAAAAGGGGCTGAAGCATTTCCTGACATCCGGCGAAGGTCCGGTGCTTAATCAGCACATAGAAACCAATGCCCTGCACCGCGACGGATACACCTTCCCTGTGGAGTTATCCATCGTTCCGGCATATAACGATGACAGTGTGAGCTTCCATGCTTTTATCCGCAATCTCAGCGCTCAGGCTGAAGCTCGAAAAAAACTCAAGGACAGCCTGGTCGGCACCATTGTCGCTGTTTCCAAGGCGGTCGAAGCCAGAGACCCCTACACGGCGGGTCACCAACAGCGCGTTGCACAACTTGCCCGCTGCATCGCTCAGGAGATGGGGCTGGATACAGATCGGGTTGATGGCCTGAGAATGGGGGCAACCATCCACGATATCGGCAAGATTTATCTGCCCTCTGAGATATTAAGCAAGCCGACAAGGCTGTCAGAAACGGAATTTGACCTCATTAAAACCCATTGCCAGGTCGGCTACAATATTCTGAAGGACATTGAATTTCCGTGGCCCATTGCTGACATTGCTCACCAGCATCATGAACGACTGGATGGCAGCGGCTACCCACAGGGGCTTAAGGGGGATGAAATATGTCTGGAAGCAAGAATTGTGGCTGTGGCCGATGTGGTTGAGGCGATCAGCAGCCATCGTCCCTACCGGGCAGGTCTGGGAATTGATATCGCTCTGCAGGAGATCAGGAAGCACCGCGGTGAATTGTATGAGCCCGCTGCCGTGGATGCCTGTCTGAGCCTGTGTCGTAAAAAGAACTTTAGCTTCGAATAAATGATCCGAAAGCACTTGAATCAAAACCTTCCCGATCATATCCGGGAAATACCCAGCAGGTATTCGACATTGCCTTTGGGGCCATGAATGGGGGATTCGGTGACGCCGATGATTTCGGCACCATCCAGTTCTCGGGTCATGGCGAGCACTTTATCAATAGCAGCCTGCCGGTGTGCATCTTCGCGCACCACACCGCGATCCAGATATTTTGCAGCCACCTCGAATTGCGGTTTGATCAGCGCCACACACCAGCCGCCGGATTTCACAAACGGCCATGCACAAGGCAGCACCCGGGTCAGTGAGATAAACGAGGTGTCGATCACCAATGCATCGACATGCTCCGGAATCAGAGTGGCGGTCAATTTTCGGACATGTGTTTTTTCCAGATTGATGACACGTTCATCATGTTGCAACCGGTAGTGAAGCTGGCCGTGACCGACATCGACAGCATAGACTTTTTCGGCGCCATTCTGTAATAACACATCGGTAAAACCGCCGGTCGAGGCACCGACATCCAGACAAATTTTCCCTTCGGCCTGAAAGGGAAAATATTCCAGTGCCCGCTCCAGTTTCAGGCCGCCCCGCGAGACATAGCGCAGCACTTCGCGCACATCAATCGAAGCATTTTCCCGAAACGCCATGCCTGCCTTATCCGCTTTCTGCCCATCAACATAAACCAGCCCTGCCATGATCAGGCGTTGCGCCTGATCAGCAGATTCAGCCAGCTGACGCGCAACCAGCAACTGATCGAGCCGCTGTTTTTTAATTTTTGCTTTAGCCAAAGAAATGAACCTAGGAGCCTGTCGGGCTTAGGGTGATCGTAGCGAGCAGGAGCAAGAGCCGATGGCGCGCGATAGTTCTGATGAAGTCAAAAACAGCATGATTTTGAGGCGCATAGTGGTAACTATGCAACGATAAATCAGGATGCTTTGGGCCGTTATCCCTGCCGCGCAGTAGATTTCTCATAAGTCCGACAGGCTCCTGGCAGATCAGCTATGACGTAAACGGGCAATAATACCGTCAGCATCCAGCCCCAGATCACGCAGGATCTCTGCCTGGGTGCCATGCGCCGGAAAGCCATCAGGCATGGCAATATGAATAAACGGACCATGCCAGCCCTCTGTCAGCGCCAGCACAGCAATCTGCTGGCCAACCCCGCCCTGCGCGACACCCTCTTCGATCACGACCAATGGCTTATCGCTTTTCAGATGGCTTCGAATGGTTGTTTCATCCAGTGGTTTGATGAAACGCAGATTCAGCAGCGTAAATGCACGGCTATCTTCCTTGCGTAGCGTTTCGACTGCTTGCAGCGCATCCCGAACGCGGTTGCCGACAGCAATCACCAATCCGTCATCGCCGTTTTCCAGTACTTCGGACTGGCCCACAGGCAGGGTTTCAGGCTTGCCGAGTTCCACCCCGTAACCGTTACCCCTCGGATAACGAATGGCCACCGGGCCATTGATACTCAGTGCGGTAGCCAGCATGTGTTTTAATTCCGCTTCATCTTTCGGAGCCATGACAGTCATATTCGGCAGGCTGCGCATAAAAGCGATATCGAACATGCCGGTATGGGTGGCACCATCCGCACCGACGATTCCGGCCCGATCCATGCAGAACGTGACCGGCAGGTTCTGAATGCAGATATCATGAATGATCTGGTCATAGGCACGCTGCATGAAGGTGGAATAAATAGTTACAAAAGGACGCTTCCCTGCCACGGACAAACCGCCTGCAAAGGTGACTGCATGCTGCTCGGCAATGCCGACATCAAAGCAGCGTTCGGGATGGCGACGGGCAAAACGGGCCAGGCCGGTACCGCCCGGCATGGCTGCAGTAATGGCGACAATACGATCATCATCATCCGCCAGATCGGCCAGCGTATCCGCAAACACCTCGGTATAACTCGGCGGCTTACCCTCGCTTTTATGCGGCTTTCCGGTTTGTATATTGTAGGGTCCCAGTCCGTGCCAGGTTTCCGGGTCTTCTTCGGCAGGCGAAAATCCCAGCCCCTTTTTGGTGATGGTGTGCAGCAGAATCGGACCATCCAGATCCTTGCAATTGGCCAGTGTCGGCAGCAGATGCTCGAAATCATGGCCATCGATGGGGCCGATATAGCGAAAGCCCATTTCTTCAAACAGGGTACCGGGTGTAATCATGCCTTTGACATGCTCTTCAACCCGCTTGGCTGCATTCAGAGCACCGGGCAATTTTTCCAGGATCCGTTTGGCAGTATCCTTGGCCTGTGTGTACGGCTTGCCGGTAATGATACGGGCCAGATAGGACGACATCGCTCCGACATTCGGGGCTATCGACATTTCGTTGTCATTCAGAATAACCAGCAAACGATTATCTTTACCGCCGGCATGATTGAGTGCTTCAAACGCCATACCTCCGGTCAACGCCCCGTCACCGATGACTGCAATCACATGATTATTCTCGCCACTCAAATCACGACCGCATGCCATACCGTAAGCGGCAGAAATCGAGGTGGAAGCATGCCCTGCCCCGAACGGATCGTGCTCCGACTCGCTGCGTTTGGTAAAG
>WFUI01000087.1 GCA_015485035.1 Mariprofundus sp. | reverse complement strand
ATTGATGCTTTCCGGGTCGGCGGTGGGCTGCTGATTCTGCTGATGGGGATATCGATGTTGCACGGCAAACAGAGCCATGTGAAACACTGCCCGAATGAATCGGAGGAGGTGGCCTGCAAGGAAGATATTTCCGTGGTGCCACTGGCTATTCCGCTCATGGCTGGTCCCGGTGCAATCAGTCTGGTTATTCTTGATGCCAATAAAATAGATTCATGGGGTGGTGAATTCATGCTGGCACTTGCGATTATCGCAGTTGCCGCAATCGCCTGGCTGGTGTTGCTGATCGCCGAGAAGATGCGCGACAAACTTGGCATCATCGGACTGAATATTGCCACCCGCATTATGGGGCTGATACTTGCCGCGATTGGTGTCCAGTTTATTGCTGATGGCATCAGGCAGTTGTTACCGGGCCTGGCGTGAATGAACAAAGGGTGTTTGATGGCTAAATGCTCGCTTAATGAGCACGCAGTGACAGCAGTCTTGAGTGTAATCAATGGATAACTACTTCAAACGTAGTCGGGAGTACCTTAGTCGGGAGTACCTATGAAATGTATGAGTGTGTTAATTGCTACAGCAGAGCAGGAGGTGTATCGAGGCAGGGCAAAGATGTTGATTGCCCCCAGTATGGCTGGAGAAATAGCCATTATGCCCGGGCATATCCCGTTACTGGCAGTGCTTCGGCCGGGAGAGATTCGTATCGATTGCCCTGCTAGTGATGAGCCGGCCTGCTCTGACTGCCATACAGATTATATGGTTGTGTTTGGTGGCTATATGGAAGTGCAGGCTGATAGTATTATAATTCTGGCCGATGCGGTGGAGCGGGCCGCCGATATTGATGAGGCACAGGCTAAACAGGCCGTGAAACAGGCTGAAAAGCTGTTAACATCACCGGATAAAGAGAAGGTCTCCCGAGCTCTTTTGGATCTTGAGCTGGCCATCGCGAAATTACGTGTGGTACGCAAAAACAGCCGGGACTCATTGATGAAGCCATGATGGAACCTTGCGATGTTGATGATACGGATATTCACCGAGAATGATATAACCACAACCAATGCAGAGGATTAATGATATGAGCAGACGAGAGCTTTCTGTTTCTGAAGCAGAACTGGAGCGTATTGATCAATGGTGGAGAGCCTGCTGCTATCTCGCCGCCGGGATGATCTTTCTTCAGGATAACCCGCTACTCAAACAGCCATTGCAGGCAGAAAATTTGAAAAATCGTCTGCTTGGCCACTGGGGTTCCAGCCCTGGTCTCAGTTTTGTCTATGCGCACATGAATCGTTTGATTGTGAAATATGATATTGATGCGATTTTTCTGGCAGGACCTGGCCATGGGGCACCCGGTATCCTTGCACCCGTATACCTTGAAGGGACATACAGCGAGTTATATCCGAATAAAAGTGAGGATGAGGAGGGCATGCGTGAGTTTTTCAGGGATTTCTCATTCCCGGGTGGCATAGGCAGTCACTGTACGCCGGAAACGCCGGGATCTATTCATGAGGGTGGCGAGCTGGGTTATAGCTTGTCGCATGCGTTTGGTGCGGCATATGATAATTCTGAACTGATCGTGACAGTGGTGGTTGGAGATGGCGAGTCTGAAACAGGCCCCCTGGCGACATCTTGGCATGCGAATAAATTCCTTAATCCCTGCCGTGATGGTGCGGTGCTTCCGGTTTTACATCTCAATGGTTATAAAATTAACAATCCTTCTGTGCTATCGCGCATTAGCCATGAGGAGCTGGAGTCGCTCTTTATTGGCTATGGCTGGACACCGTATTTTGTGGAAGGAGATGATCCGGCCGCCATGCATGCCTGCATGGCGGAGGTGATGGAACAGTGTGTGCTGGATATTCGTGATATTCAGCAACAGGCACGTGACGCACAAACAGCGACCCGTGCCCGCTGGCCTATGATCGTATTGCGTTCTCCCAAAGGCTGGACCGGGCCGGATGAAGTGAATGGTAAAAAGGTGGAGGGGTTCTGGCGAGCACATCAGGTTCCTGTTCCGGATGCCAAAAGCAATAAAGAAAACCTGCAGTTACTGGAGCAATGGCTACGTAGCTATCAACCGGAAACGCTGTTTGATGAAACCGGAAAGCTGATCCCTTCATTGAAAGACCTGGCACCTAAAGAAGCGAAGCGCATGAGTGCGAATCGACATGCGAATGGCGGAGTACTCAGAAAAGCGCTACGCATGCCTGATTTCCGATGCTACGCGGTGAATTGTTCGGAGCCGGGCAGAAACAGGGTAGAAAACACACGTCCACTGGGACGCTTTCTGCGCGATGTTATGGCAAAAAATATACATAATTTTCGAGTGTTTAGCCCGGATGAAAACACCTCCAATAAGCTTGATGCTATCTATGAAGTGAGCAAAAAAACATGGCTGGCGGAGATGATTGACGACGATGCAGACGGGGGTGAGCTCTCAACCGATGGGCGGGTGATGGAAATGCTCTCGGAGCATACCATGGAGGGCTGGCTTGAAGGTTACCTGCTCACTGGTCGTCACGGATTCTTTTCGACCTATGAAGCATTTGTGCATGTCATTGACTCGATGTTTAATCAACACGCTAAATGGCTGGCGATTTGTAACGATATTCCGTGGCGTGCTCCGATCTCATCGCTGAACTTGCTTATTACCTCGACAGTATGGCGGCAGGATCACAATGGTTTTACCCATCAGGACCCGGGCTTTCTGGATCTGGTTGTGAACAAGAGCCCGAAAGTCACCCGCATTTATTTGCCGCCTGATGCAAATACCTTGCTATGCGTTGCTGATCATTGTCTGAACAGCACGAATTACATCAACGTGATTGTCGCTGATAAACAACGGCACCTGCAGTATTTAACGATGGATCAGGCCGTTAAGCACTGTGTCAAAGGGGTCGGTATCTGGGATTGGGCCAGCAATGACGAGGGTGGTGAGCCCGATGTAGTGATGGTCGGATGTGGTGATATTCCTACGAAAGAGGCCTTAGCGGCTACGGTGTTGCTACGAGAAAGCTTTGATGATGTGAAAATCCGCTTTGTGAATGTGCTGGATCTCTATAAGTTATCACCAAAAACTGAGCATCCCCATGGTTTATCTGACCGTGATTTCGATAGTATTTTCACAACAGATAAGCCGGTTATCTTTAATTTCCACGGCTACCCATGGCTGATTCATCGCCTGACCTACAGAAGGCACAACCATAAAAACCTGCATGTTCGCGGCTATAAGGAAAAAGGCAGCATCAATACACCGCTGGAGCTGACCATTCAAAATGAGATTGATCGATTCTCACTGGCAATTGATGTGATAGACCGGATTCCACGCTTCAGTATTGCAGGCGCACATATCAAGGAGCGGTTGCGTGATCAGCAATTTGAATGCAGGCAGTATGCCTATCAACATGGTGTAGATAGCCCTGAAATGAACGAATGGCACTGGCCATTCAAATCATAACTCTGGCAGGAGGAACACAGACAGGTGAAACGAACAGCAGTACCGGTAGAAGCGGGTAAGTTGGGCTTAAAGGAACTCATTGCCATGGGTGTCGGGGGCATGGTCGGGGGCGGTATCTTTTCTGTCCTTGGGCTGTCCATGAGCCTATCCGGCCATGCTGCACCATTGGCCTTCGCTATAGGCGGTTTGCTGGCGCTTATCACCGGTTGGTCCTATGCGAAGTTAGGCCTCTGTTTTCACTCTGATGGAGGCAGCTTTACCTATCTGGAATATGCATTCAGGCACCCCAATATCGCCGGTCTTGGCGGCTGGTTGCTGCTTGCCGGATATATCGGCACGATTGCCCTGTATGCCTACACCTTCGGTGCTTATGGCACCGCACTTCTGGGTGCGCATGCGCATGGATTAATGCTTCATCACCTTCTTGAAACGGCGATCATTGCGATTTTTCTGGGCATCAATCTCTATGGTGTGCAGGCGGCGGGGCATACGGAAGATATCATTGTGCTGGTCAAGGTTGTCATCCTTTCCGGTTTTGCTGTGATAGGGCTGATGCAGGCTGATGTTTCGACTCTTTTCCCATTTTTTAACCATGGTGCAAATGGTCTGTTGATGGGTGCAGCGTTGATTTTTGTCGCCTATGAAGGGTTTGAACTGATTCCCAACGCCGTTAATGAATCACAGAATCCACAACGGGATCTGCCGCGCGCCATCATTATTTCTATCGTTGTTACTACCCTGATTTATATCGTGGTTTCACTCGTCGCCGTCACCACTCTTTCGCCGGAAGATATTTTCAAATACAAAGAGTATGCACTGGCAGTCGCCGCCGAACCATTTCTAGGTAAAATGGGTTTTATATTGATTGGACTGGGCGCGCTGCTTTCAACGGCATCGGCCATCAATGCCACGATGTTCGGTACGGCGCGATTGGGTAGTATTATGGCAAAAGAGCATGCTCTTCCCTGCGTTTTTGCGCACCGGAGTCGTGCCACGTCCGTGCCCTGGGTCAGCCTTGTCGTGCTGGCCGCTGTGACGCTGGCTTTTGTCAATCTGGCCGATTTAACAGTGATTTCATCATTTGCCAGTGCCACATTCCTGCTGATCTTCGCCAGTATCAATCTGGCGGCATTCCGACTGCGTGAAAAAACAGGGATTCGTCCGTGGATGCCGTTGCTTGGCTTCGCTGCTTGTCTGGCCTCATGGGGTGTACTCATAGGCTACCTGTGGTCGCACGATGGTAATAGTCTCAAATGGATGCTGTCAGCCTACCTGACAGTCGGTGTCGCCGAACTTATGTTCAGCCAACGTCGTCTATTTATGAAGCCTGCGGAATGTGATACATAATGGCTAAATCGCTATAAATGATGAAGGAAACAGGAGGATGCCATAGTCCATTTGGATTTAACTGATAAAGAAACGGCAATATTGGATGATGCGCTGGAAAGCTATTTGTCGGATTTGCGATATGAGATCAGCAATACGGACAGTCTGGATTACAGTAATATGCTCAAAGAGAGAAAAGCTGTGCTGCGCAAGCTGGCAGACACGTTGTCTGGTAAATGCTAATGAATTACTAGGAGCAGCGTTATCAGCGGGGAGAAACAGGTTGGGACAGGGGTGAGGTCAATCCATCTGTGCATGCGTGGTTGCAACAGGGCGAACTGAAACCCGGTTGTATTCTTATTCCCAGCTGTGCCCGGGGGCATGAGGCGATTGAGCTGGCCCGGCCAGGCTTTGCGGTGCCAACGATTGATATTGCGCCTTCTTCCAGTTCGCATCTGGAACGCGAACTGGCAACTGCGTATGTGAACGTGGAAGTCATTTGCGGCGAATAGTTTTGATGCGATTTATGAAGAACATTTTTCCAATTCATGTAATTGAAGTCACGATATTTATTTCCAGTAATGTGACTTTGTCACAGACACTTTTAAGATATATTATTAATATATGAAAATTCTTCAATTGGGAGGGTTTTATGTTATTACAGTATATAATTTGTCTGTGCATTTCATTGGCTCTGGGTGCCTGCCACCCTCAATCAGGAATTAACACTCAACAACAAGCAGCCTTACAACAAAAGGCGACATCTATTGTCAGACAATTTGTTAGTATGCTAAAGCCGCAATTAAGGCAGGCATTGCAGCATGGAGGCCCGGCTCATGCTATTGAAGTTTGTTCCAGGGCGGCTCCAGCACTGGCAGCTCAGTTAAGTGAAAACACGGGCTGGAAAATAAAACGAGTTAGCTTAAAAGCGCGCAATCATCCAGCAGCCATACCAGATACATGGGAAAAGTCAGTACTACAACAATTTGATCGAGAACGGGCTGCCGGAATATCGCCTGCGACTATGGTAGTCAGTCGCGTAGAGGGTGGAGTTTACCGCTTCATGAAAGCTCAGCCAGTCGTTCCGGTTTGTCTGTTATGTCATGGAGAGAATATTAGCCCGGATACTGCTGCAGCATTAAAAAGGTTTTACCCACAGGACCAGGCGAGGGGTTATAAGCTTGGTCAAATCAGGGGTGCGTTCAGCCTAAGCAGGCAGTTGTAAACAGATGTTTTCGTGCGCTAATAGCGGGAGGTAATAATGAAGCGAAGTATATACTATCTACAGGTTTCTCTGCTGATTACATGTTTTGCTGGCGTTGTTACCTGGGCGGCTTACGGACAGAGTGCCGAAACAGATGGGTCAGAAAAAACAGCAGTTCCAATCAGTACCACGGCGGATCACACTCAGTTTAAAGCACTGCAGCAAGACTTTAAGAGTGGCCCTGCAGTTACCAGGGCTTGTCTTTCCTGCCACAATAAGGCAGGCAAACAGATTCAGGATAATATCCATTGGACCTGGTCCTATCATAATAAAAAGACTGGCCAGTTGCTGGGTAAAGAGCATTTAATCAATAACTTTTGTTCCAATGCGCGTGGCAATGAGGGCATGTGTGCCCAGTGTCATATCTCCTACGGAGCCAAAAACTTCAAACTGCCGAAGAAACAGAGTCAGATTGATTGCCTGGTCTGCCATGATACGACAGGTAGCTATTACCGCTTACCGCCTACAAAGGGTAGCCCCGCCTGTTCTATTCTGTTTGCAGGAAAAAAACCCATTCAGTGGAAACGTGTTGCGCAACATGTCGGGCTGCCAAGCCGAGCCAATTGCGGCTCATGCCATTTTTATGGTGGTGGCGGTGACAATGTCAAACATGGGGACCTGTCTTCAATCATGGCTGACCCACCGAAATCGGTAGATGTCCATATGTCCCCGGATGGTCAGAATTTTGCTTGTACAGCTTGCCATGTGACCAAAAACCATCAGTGGAGTGGTAGTCGCTATCAATTGCTGGCGCGCGATACCAAGGGTACAGGTAAACCAGGATTCCGGCGTCAGGCCACATCCTGCGAATCCTGTCATGGCCTGCAACCGCACCCAAAGGATTCGATCAAACATCTGGTGCTCAATACGCATGTGAAGCGGGTGGCGTGTCAATCCTGTCATATTCCAGCCTTTGCTCGCGGTGGTGTAGCCACCCGCACATTCTGGGAT
>WFUI01000086.1 GCA_015485035.1 Mariprofundus sp. | reverse complement strand
GCTCGGAGATGTGTATAAGAGACAGGGCGTATTCTGGCATACGCAGGGATCGGGCAAGAGCTTTTCGATGATCTTTTATGTACGCAAAATCTTTCGCAAGCTGACCGGCAATTTCACCTTTGTGGTGGTGACTGATCGTATTGATCTGGACGGGCAGATTTATCGCAACTTCCTCAATACCGGCACAGTGAAAAAGAGTGAAGCAGCGCAGCCGAAGGACAGCGAGGAGATGCGCCATTTCCTCGGCCAGAATAAACGGGTGGTGTTTACTACGATTCATAAATTCCGCTGGCCCAGAGGCAAGGATTATCCGCTGCTGTCAAAGCGGGATGATATTGTGGTGATGGTCGATGAGGCGCACCGCACCCAGTACAAGACGCTGGCGACGAATATGCGCACGGGCTTGCCGAAGGCGCAGTATCTCGCGTTTACCGGCACGCCGTTGTTGGGGCGGGATCGCAAGACCAATGCGTGGTTTGGTGATTATGTCTCGGAATATAACTTTCAGCAGTCGATGGATGATGGTGCAACCGTGCCGCTGTTTTATGAAAAGCGCGTGCCGGAAGTGTTAATACAGAATGAGGATCTGAGCGACGAGTTTTACGAGATACTGGAAGATGAGAATCTCGATGAGGCGCAGCAGGAGAAGTTGGAAAAGAAATTCTCCCGCGAAATGGAAGTGATCAAACGCGACGACCGGCTGGACAAGATTGCCGCTGATATCGTCTATCACTTTCCGCGTCGGGGATACCTTGGCAAGGGTGTGGTGATTTCGCTGGATAAGTTCACCGCTGTCAAAATGTACGATAAAGTGCAGCGGCTGTGGAAAGCAGAGATCAAGGCACTACACAAGCGAGTCCGTCAATCGAACAGCGATATAGAAAAGCGTAAACTGAAAAAGATCATCGACTATATGCGGGCCGTGGATATGGCCGTGGTGATTTCCGATGAGGCGGGCGAAGAAGAAAAATTCGCCAAACTGGGTCTGGATATTAAACCGCACCGGGATCGCATGAACCGGCTGGATCAAAACGGCCATGATATCGAATACAATTTCAAGGATGCGAAAGATCCGCTGCAACTGGTGTTTGTCTGCGCCATGTGGCTGACCGGCTTTGATGCGCCGACTGTATCCACGCTCTATCTCGATAAGCCGATGAAAGATCATACCCTGATGCAGGCCATTGCCCGCGCCAATCGGGTGACAGGCTATCAAATCAATGGCGTGACCAAGCGCAACGGTGAAATTGTCGATTACTACAATGTGTTCAGGAATATGCGCCGGGCACTGAATGATTATGCCCGGGGCGGCAATGACGATGCCATGCCGGTGCAGGAGAAATCGGCGCTGTTTGCCTTGCTGGATGATGCGCTTGAGCAGGGGCAGGGCTTCTGCCGTGAACATGAGATCGAGTTATCGGATGTGTTGGATCAGCGGGAGATATTCAAGAATATCGGCAGTTTTAACCGTTTCGCTGATATCCTGCTGGAGCAGGATGAACGGCGTAAGACATTCAATGTCTATGAGAACACGATCAGCTCTCTCTATGAAGCATGCAAGCCGGAAATCTTCGGACAGCAGCGACCGATGGTGTTTGCCTTCCAGTATCTGCGCGGGGTGATCGACAGCATAGTCGAGCAGGCTGATATTGATGATGTAGCGCTGAGAATCGGCGAGTTGCTGGATGAGAGCGTAGTCGTTGACGATGGCGAAGCATTCACTGTGCGCGAACACAGCGCCGAATATCAGATCGTGCAGTCGGGCAAGGTATGGAAACTCAGCGAGATTGATTTTGAGGCGCTGGAGAAGGAATTTTCCGAGGCCACATTCAAGCATATCGAAATTGCCGATATGCGCGCCTTTATTGAGCGCAAAGTCGCACAGATGATTGCGGATAATTCGACGCGCACCGATTTTGCCCGGCGCTTGCAGGAAATTATCGACCGATATAATGCCGGTGGCTCATCCACCGAAGCCTATTTTCAGGAACTTTCAGATTTTGCCAAAGGTATGAAGGATGAGGATGAGCGGGCTGTTCGGGAAGGCTTGAGTGAGGATGAGCTGGAGTTGTTCGATCTGCTGAAACAGGAGCAGATGAGCAAGGCGGAGAAACAGAAGGTGAAACTGGCTGCGAAGTGCCTGCTACACCGTTTGCTGGATGAACATCCCAGAGTGCTGGTGCAGGACTGGTTCAAGGATTCGCAATCACGTCAGCGCGTTCGGGCAGCGATTGAGCAGGTGCTGGATGAGAATTTACCGGAAAGTTACGACAAGGTTCTATTTACCAATAAATGCGATAACGTGTTTGAATTGATTGCGGAATGCGCCAGCCATGGCAGGAAGTGGGCGGCATAGACAAGCTGTGATTCACTCTGCATTTATACTCCTCAATGCAGCTTATGTCTGTGCAGTCAGAATCGCGCGGACGGGGGCAGGGTAGCCTTCAACGGTGCGGTCTGAATCATGCGGATCGAGAAAATCAGCCAGTGATTCGAAAGTCATCCATTCGGTGCTGCGTTGTTCGTCAAGACTGGTGGGGCTTATATCCACCACATTGATGTCTTTGAAACCGGCTCGCTTCAGCCACAGTTTCAGCATATCCACAGATGGAATAAACCACACATTACGCATCTTGGCATAACGCCCGCGTGGCATCAGACAGCGGTTTTCATCGCCTTCAACCACCAGCGTGTCCAGGACAAGTTCACCGCCACTGCTCAATAGCGATTTCAGTTCAATAAGATGATCAATCGGCGAGCGGCGGTGGTAGAGAATTCCCATGGAAAACACGGTATCGAAACAGCCCATATTGGCGGGCATTGCTTCAATGCCGGCCGGCAGGATAAATGCCGGCGCATCGGGCTGGTAGCGCTTGATGGCTGCAAATTGCATTGAAAACAGAGCCATAGGGTCGATACCAATCGCCAATTCGGCACCTGCGCCCAGCATGCGCCAGAGGTGATAGCCGGAGCCGCAACCGATATCCAGTACAGTACGCCCGGTAAGTGGTGTAAT
>WFUI01000085.1 GCA_015485035.1 Mariprofundus sp. | reverse complement strand
CTGGTGATGAGCTGGTCAGCGTTGATTGGGGGGATGCTTTTGCCAGGACGACTGAACTGCTGAAAGATAAGCGTGTTGGTATTCTGTTTTCACCGGATTGGAGCGTAGAGGGGCAAACGGCTATTCGCTTAATGCGTGATGCCTTGTTCCCGGATGCCAAAGTTGCCTATGACCTGCACCGTCGTGATATGCGTGTTTTTGCATTTGAAGAAGGTTTTTCCATGACTACGGCGCAAATTGCTGATGCTGATCAGGTGGTCGTACTGGGTAGTGATCTCAGGCAACGATTGCCGCTGTTGATGCAGCGTTTGCGCAAGCGTGGACGTGCCGGCAAGCCTGTGTCCCGCATCGGGGCCATGAATTATCGCACCAATATGGAAATCAGCAATGATGCTATTATTCGCCCGCGTGACTGGGCGGCCGTGATTGCCCGTGCCATGGAACAGGTCCGGGACCTGGGTAAAACTGCAGCAGGTTTCGAAAACTGGCTGAAGGCTGTTCCCGGTCGTCATGAGGCCGGTAAAGTACTGGCTGATGCGCTGATGTCTGATTCCTGCGCCTTGCTGGTGGGTGAGGAGATTCGTTCACACGAGGATGCAGCGGCATTGATTAACGGACTGGATCTGTTAATGCGCGCCTGTGGTCATGCCGAGGCCGGCAATGACGGGCGTAATCTGATGCCGGAAGGTATGAATACGCAGGTATTGGCTGCAACATTCGGTGATGTGCGTGCCAGTGCCGGTGAATTATTTGCTGCGGCATCGGCAGGTGAACTGGATGCATTGATTCTGGTGGGTAGTGATCCTGTTGGTGACGGATTGTTCCCGACAGCGGCCAAAGCGGCGCTTGCAAGCGTTCCTCTGGTGCAGATAGGTGCAATTTCCGGTCAGATATCTGAATATGCATCTGTACAGTTGCCGGCGGCAGCCTATTCGGAAATCGAAGGCGCATTCGTCAATATGGAAGGTCGCATTCGTGTGGCCAGCAATCCGATCAAATCACTGGGCCAGGAACGGCCATTATGGAAAGTGATGATGCGCATGATTCAGGTGATGGGTGGAGAAGTACCGGTCGTCAATCTGGCTGAATTGAGGGATGTGACGTGGCAGCGAATGCCGGCACTGGCTGCAGCATGGGATGCTTCAGAGAAGGACAGTGTGTTGATTCCGCCGGCTCGAAATAAAGGTGTTGACCTTGTTCCGGCGAAATCTACCGACAAGTTTGAACTGGATGTGGTCAGCCGTTATTCATTTTATCGTGAAGGTATGTGGGCTCGCGCATCCGATTTGCTCAGTGAAGCGGGTTCAATTCACGCCATGGATGATGTGCTGGTGCACCCGGATACGTTGACTGCTCTGGGCCTTTCTGCCGGCGAGCATACCGTGTGTACGTTCCTTGGCGAGGCAGTTTACTACATAGGTGTGCGAGAAGATGTCAGTCCTGGCGTGCTGTTTGTAGCCAAGCGGGGTGTGGGTGGCGATTTGTCGGATGTTAGTGCCGCCTCCATTAAAGGGGGAACCCAATGAGTGGAGTTGATATGGCCATTCAGGCCGGAATCTGGGCGCTGGAAATCCTTGCGATTGCTGTTCCGATAGCGCTGTCTGTTGCTTATATCACCTATTTTGAGCGGCGTATAATTGGTTGGATACAGGTGCGGAAGGGTTGTAATCGCGTTGGTCCGGCCGGATTGCTGCAACCACTGGCGGATGGTCTGAAACTGTTTTTGAAAGAGACAATTATTCCGGCCCGGGCCAATAAACTCCTGTTTGTCGGGGCACCGATTCTGGCACTGACTCCTGCGTTGATAGCATTTGCTGTGGTGCCATTTGGTGAAACAACATTGTTCGGATTTTGGGATGAACCGCATGTGATGGCGATCGCTCATCTGAATGTAGGGCTGCTGTATATCCTGGCAATTTCTTCATTGTCCGTATACGGCTTCCTGATGGCAGGTTGGGCGTCCAACTCCAAATACGCCATCATGGGGGCAATTCGTACAACCTGTCAGATGATTTCCTATGAAATTGCCATGGGCTTTGGCCTTGTAACCGTGATGATGCTGGCCGGTTCGCTTGATCTGGCTAATATTGTGAAAGCGCAGGCTGGTGGCATTCTGCACTGGTACATGATTCCGCTGTTTCCGATTCTGATTGTTTATTTT
>WFUI01000084.1 GCA_015485035.1 Mariprofundus sp. | reverse complement strand
AATGACTACAGGCAGGACTGAGTGCTGAGGACCGAGGGAAGGCGGAGATGGGGGGGCGGGAAACCTGTAACTTTCAACTTGTCACTTGCAACTGTCCTGCTTTTCCTCAGTCCTCTCTCCTCTTTTACCTGCGTCTGCCCCGGCCACGGTTCTGGCCGTTGCGGCCGTTCCTGTTCGGGCCCCTGCCGGAGCCGGATTTGCCGCCCGGACGATCATGTTGCTCAGCCCGGTCCTCTTTTTTCAGGCCTTCGGCGGTGGCTTCCGGGTTGGTTGGTTTGCCGATATCCAGCATGCCCGGGTCAATATGGAACAGCGGCACCTGGCGGCTGATATAGGTTTCAATATCCGGCAGCCCGAAACAGAAACGCTCGCATGAGAACGAAATTGCCGTGCCCGTTGAGCCGGCACGGGCTGTACGGCCGATGCGGTGGACATAATTCTCGGCATCTTCCGGCAGATCGTAATTGAAGACATGGGTGACATTATCAATATGCAGCCCGCGGCTGGCCACATCGGTAGCGACCAGCAGGTGCAGCTTGCCGGCAGTAAAATCCTCCAGAATGCGCATGCGTTTTTTCTGGCGCACATCGCCGGACAGGATGCCGACCGAAAAACCGTAGCGGGCCAGATTACGGGCGACCTTTTCCCCGGTGCGTTTTTCATTGATGAAAATCATGCCGCGCTCGACATTCGATTTGCGCAGCAGGTGTACCAGCAACGGGAATTTATCATCCATGCTGGTGTGGTACATTTCCTCAGTGATGCCGGAAGCGGTCAGATCGCCTTCTTCGGCGCGCAATTTCTCCGGCGAATTCATGTGTTCATAAGCCAGTTCCAGCACCCGGTGGGAAAGTGTGGCGGAAAACATCAGCGACTGGCGCTGATCGTAGGGGGGCAGCCGGCGCAGCATAAAGCGCAGATCCTTGATAAAGCCCAGATCAAACATGCGATCGGCTTCGTCGATAATCAGCATATCGGCTTTGGACAGGGAATAGACCCGCTTTTTCAGGTAGTCGATCAGACGGCCGGGCGTACCGATCAGAATATCGACGCCGGCATCAAAGCCCTGCCGCTGTTTTTCATAATCCACGCCGCCATACACCGTATGCAGTTTCAGGTCCGTATATTTGGCCAGTTTCCTTGCATCCTCGGAAATCTGCACGACCAGTTCGCGTGTCGGGGCGATGACCAGCACACGCGGATGTTGTTTTCCACGCCCCTGTTTGGGTTTGGTGGTAAGCAGCCGGTTAATGGCTGTAATCAGAAAAGTGGCGGTTTTGCCGGTGCCGGTGCGCCCCTGGCCGGCTACATCCTTGCCTGCCAGTGTCAGCGGCAATGCAGTTTGCTGCACATCCGTCATCTCGGTAAAACCAAGGCCCTCAATACCTTTTTGCAGGGATTCGGGAAGATTCAGTTCGGTGAACAGGGTGGGTTTGGTGATTAATATCTGTTTCATGGCGGCAATCGTACGCGTTGTGCGATTGCCACGCCACCAAGCGCTGCGTAGTGTGCCGCCTCGGAAAAAATGAAACGGGGCTCATGGCGCAATTGGTTAGCGCTACCGGCTCATAACCGGTTGGTTCCAGGTTCGAGTCCTGGTGAGCCCACCATTTCTAATACAACAGGCGTGATAAAAGGAGTGTCGATGACACCAAAACCGGAAGATATTGTTGCCATGATACAGCGCAGTATACCTGATGCGGATGTGCAGGTTCGACTGTTTTCCGGCGATGACCATTTTGAAATGGAAGTGGCATCGGCTGCCTTTGCCGGCAAATCCCGAGTAGCACAGCATCAGATGGTGTATGCCGCGCTGGGCGAGCATATGAAAGCGGCCATCCATGCGCTGGCGTTGAAAACATCGGTTCCCGAGGAGTAGATAATGAGTGATTCTGTATTACAGCAGATTGATGAAGTCGTAAAAAATAATGATGTCGTGCTGTTTATGAAGGGCACACCGGAATTTCCCCAGTGCGGATTTTCACAGCGGGTCGCCGCTATACTTGCCAGCTATGACATTCCCTTTGTCTCGGTAAATATACTGCTCGATGAAGCAGTCCGGCAGGGAATCAAGGATTACTCGGACTGGCCGACAATTCCGCAATTATATGTGAAGTCCGAATTTGTCGGCGGCTGCGATATTGTGTCTGAAATGCATGAATCCGGGGAACTGAAAGAATTGCTGGCGCCGCTGAAAAAAGAAGCGTAAACTGGGCTGTGTAGCGGCATTGTTGTGGTTGTCTTTATTCCGCAATAACTGTAATTCTTTGCTATCATAAGGATGTAGATGCTGTTCGAATTTACCCCTTTCTTTTTTCGTTCACGTGGAGACTCTCTACATCCGCAATCGTATAAGCTGAAAACCGCCCCCGGGGTCATATACTGATGGAACACAGGCTTTCCCATAAGCTCGGACAGCGCCTTTCGCTGACACCCCAGCTGACGCAAAGTCTGAAAGTGCTGTCCATGAACTGTATGGAGCTTGAGAGTTATCTGGAAGAATCCATTGAATCCAACCCCATGCTGGACATGGATCCCGATGCTGTATTGTCCAGCGAGCCGGCAAATCAGGATCATGCGCTGGAAGCTGTCGAGCTGGAGCGCTGGAAAGAGGCCGGTGATAACGGCTGGGAAACCATGTACAGCTCGTTCAGCCGGGCTGACCGGGCAGATGATTTCAGTGATCACGAACAGTTTTTACCCGAACATTTAACCCTGAGCGAATCCCTGCACGAGCAGGTGAATCGCCAGCCCATGCCTGATCAGGAACGGGAACTGGCGCATATCCTGATTGATTCACTGGACGATGACGGTTATTTCCGTATTGCTCCGGCCGAATTCGCCATTGAAATTTCCGACCAGATTAAAACCGATGCAGCGACTGTGAAACATGTCGTGGAAGATGTGATTCAGCAACTGGAGCCGGCCGGATTCGGGGCACGGAGTCTGACCGAATGCCTGCTGCTGCAACTGGATGCCGAACAGGAAGTCGATGCCTGGGCGATCCGGTTGTTGCTACATTTTCCTGATGCTCTGACGCAGTCGGATGAAGAACTGGCCAGCACGGCGGCATGCAGTGTTGATATGATTCGACAGGTCAGAGCCCGTATGCGCCGGCTTGATCCGTTTCCCGGACACGGCCTGAATGGGGATAACAACTATTATATCCGGCCTGAAGTTGTATTCAGGCGTAACAACGGTAATGATATCGAAGTAGATATTCCCGGCACCGGATGGCAGGGCATTCGTCTGAATGAACGCTGGCAGGATCAGGAATGGAAAGGCAGGGACAAGGCGTTTATGTCGCAGGCCATGAAAGAAGCCAAATGGTTGTTGCATGCGCTGGATCAGCGCAGCGAAACATTGATGAAAGTGGCTCAGTGCCTGGCCCGGCGTCAGCGGGCATTCCTGGAATACGGCATACTGGGCCTGAAGCCGTTAACGCTGCAGGATGTGGCTGAAGAGGTCGGCATGCATGAATCGACGATTTCGCGAGTGACCAACGGCAAATATGCCGACACACCGATCGGGTTGATTGAGCTGAGGCGATTCTTTTCAGCTGGACTGCCGACGCGTGGTGGTGGCATGATTTCCGTCTATCGGGTGCAGCAACGGGTCAAGGCGCTGATTGATTCCGAACCGGCAGCGCGTCCGATTTCGGATCAGACCATTGCTGAGCGTTTGCAGGTGGAAGGTATTGAGATTGCCCGCAGAACAGTGGCCAAATACCGCGAACAGATGGGCTTGCCTTCGGGCAGTCAGCGGCGGCGGGCCGCAGCATCATGCTAGGGAGGCGCTGATGTGTCAGTGCTTCCGCGCAGGCCATGGACGGCCGGCCAGAATCAATGCAGAATCAATGGTGTAACCCATTGATTTTGTAAGCAAAGGCAAAACGACGTTTTTGCCTGAACGGACTGATCTTTGTCGGGATGACAATGAATCAGTGCAGGAAAAGAGATGTGCTTCATTTTCTCTTTTCCCGCAAATCAGGTGCCTATGCAAGGGCCTGATTTGGCAGCCCCTCCCGGGCTGTTCGGGAACACTGGGTGAATCAGTATTCCCTCAACTAAAAAACGGAGGAACAACTATGCAAGTATCCATCACAGGACGTCATGTCGAACTTACCCCCCCTTTGAAAGCGTATGTCAGTGACAAGCTGCAACATCTCAAACATTCGTTTGACCATGTCGTGGATGTACACGTGGTGCTTTCGGTGGAAAAGTTCCGGCAACGCTGTGAGGTGAGCATGCAGGCCAATGGCATCAATATTCATGGCCGCCATGAGACAGAGGATATGTATGCATCCATTGATGGTGTGGTCGACAAGCTGAACCGCCAACTCAAACGTTATCGCGCAAAATTACGCCGGCATCGTAATGTGGCGCAGCAACAGTCACGGGAAATCAAGGTGTCGCATAAAGTGCTGGATCTGGCCAATGATCGCGAAGAGTTGAGTGAGGATTATCAGCCTGAGACACTGCGTCATGAACAGATAGATGCCAAACCGATGAGTGTCGATGAGGCTGTTATGCAACTGGAGCTCGGAGGCCGTGATCTGCTGTTTTTTACCAACGACCAGTCCGACCAACTCAATGCAGTGTACCGTCGGCCTGATGGTGCGTTAAGCTGGATTGAGCCTGAAACCGCTTGATTCAGGACGGATTCCGATGCCATTGTTAACTCCTGACCATATTCGGCTTGATTCACAGGCCCATAGCAAGCGGGCCCTGATCACAGAACTGGCGCATGTTCTGACCTCAATTGATCCTGATACGGTCATGGAAGTGGTGATGGCCCGTGAGCAGCTGGGCAGTACAGGCATTGGCCACGGGGTAGCCATACCGCATGGCCGTATGCCTGATCTGACCGCGCCGGTGCTGGCATTGGCAACGCATATCGGCGGCGTGGATTTTGAAGCCATTGACGGCAACCCAGTGCATATTGTGGTGCTGTTACTGGTGCCGGATTCCGATGATCGTCAGCATCTGGAGCTGCTGGCACAGCTGGCCAGGAATTTGCAGCAGGAAAGCTTCCGGCAACAGATTATGGAGGCGGACAGTGCCGAAGCCGTGGCGACGTTGTTTGCCAGCAGGATTCATGAATAATCCGGGTTAGGGCCTGCCCGCATGTGTCTGGTTGAAGCGCGCTGTTCCGGTTTTTTGGAAAACCGAGGCCAACCAGGGCGCGAGGAGTACAGTTTGGTTGATCCGCATGAACGACAAACAAGGCTGAATGGCTCCGGTTGTTTTGAACCGGGCAGGAGTGTGCCACAGATTTTTCCTTTGCTCACAGCCGTGCGGAATATACCACAACACACGCCTGCGGCGTTATTTTCTGCTGTGTATTCAGCACACTTTGCCCGAAATGGCTTGCAGGGTAATAAAAACGGTTATATCGCTACAGCCGGAATTCATGTGGGCAGGCCCTGATGCATCAGTCACGCCGCATCACGATCCGTGAACTGTTAAGCGAGCAGGGAAAAGCGGCTAAAATACGTCTGGTGGCAGGAGAAAAGGGGCTTGATCGTTATATTGATCATCCACGTATGCAAAAACCATCCCTGGCATTTGCCGGCTATATTGAGCATCTGAGTGATTATCGCCTGCAGGTGATCGGACAGACCGAAATGAGCTATCTGGCTACACGAACGCCCGAAGAGCAGAAGCAGGCTATCGATGCTGTCTTTGATCTTCGTCTTGCCGGTGTGGTCATTACCCGGGGGCAGCAGCCGCCTGATTTCATTCTTGACGCAGCCAGACGCACCGATACGCCCCTGATGATATCCGACTACCCGTCTTCGACATTTATGACAAATATGTTGCTCTTTCTGTCGCATCGGCTGGCCCCGGTGCTCTATCAGCATGGTGTATATATGGATATTTTCGGTCTTGGTGTGCTGATCACCGGTGCCAGCGGTATCGGCAAAAGTGAAATCGGACTGGAGCTGATTTCACGCGGCCATCGCCTGATTGCCGATGATATGGTCGAATTTTCCCGTGAAAGCCCGAAGGTCGCAGTCGGCCGCAGCCCGGATGCGTTGCGTTATCATATGGAAATTCGCGGGCTGGGTATATTGAATATTCGTGATTTGTATGGTGCTGCAGCGATTACCGACACCAAGCGGCTGAGTCTGATGGTGGAGCTGGTGCCCTGGGATCAGGTTGCTCCGGAAGACAGGGTGCTGGGCGAGAATAGCGAGATCGGTATTCTGGATGTGCCGATCCCGCGCATACCGATCCCCATTCGTTCCGGCCGCTCACTGGCGGTTCTGATTGAAGTGGCAACCCGTAACCAGCTATTGAAACAGCGCGGCATTCACAGTGGCGAGGATTTTGTGCAATCACTGCAGAACAGAATAGAGCAGGGGCATTAACATGAAACAAACCATGCGTGTTAACATGCCGGAAAAATCGCAATGTTATTAATCAGCGGCCTGTCCGGAGCGGGTAAAAGCACTGTATTGCATGCACTGGAAGATGCAGGTTTTTTCTGCACGGATAATCTGCCACTGGAAATGCTGCAGGACTGGGCAGCCAGTATGCGGGGGCGCAGACAACCGGCTGCAGTCTGCCTGGATGCACGCTGTGGTTTTACGGCCAAAGCCATCAGAGCGGCTATCGAGGATGTGTGCATGCCGGATGATTGGCAGTTACTGTTTATTGAGGCAGAAGATGACGTGTTGCAGCGCCGCTTTTCCACGGTCAGACGTCGCCACCCATTGCCTGACAGTCATGATCTGATGGCATCTATCCGGCAGGAACGAGAAAGTCTGATGCCGATTCGATCCATGGCGGATCTGATTCTGGACAGCAGTTATTTAACGCCTTATGAAC
>WFUI01000083.1 GCA_015485035.1 Mariprofundus sp. | reverse complement strand
GTCGCTAGCGTCTGCTGAGCCACAGCCGAGTTCTTCTTCAAAACATTTGATGTAACCACAACCATATAATCCAGCACCGGTGCACCCGCCGGAGATTCTATGATAGCAACTGAATTCATCAAATTCAGTACATTGCCCATATATTTTTTACATACAAAACCGGGTTCAGGCTTGCACTTATAGAATGAACCGGATTTAAAATATACTGCTGCATCCTTCAGGGCCGGAGACGAGGCATAACGAATCCGCCACTGGGTCATGTATAACAAACGTTTGATCTGCAAACTGGACCAGCTATCAACCAGCCTGCCCTGCTCCATCCGCAAAATATAAAACATCAGTTCCCGAGCTGTAGCAACACTGTTGCTACCCGGCACGCGCCTCTTGCCGGTACGGGAAAAGAAACCACCCTGCCTGAGCCTGTCAGGATCCAGCCCGTTGCGGATAACCGGATGCTGTAGTGCCTCCAATAATGCCTTACTCAGTTCTTTTTTCGGAGTCAGGCTGAAATAGTCATGCTCTTTTTGCCTGCTGACCGGATAATCACGACCAAAGTGACGCAGCAGCATCACATGTTTGAACACCATACTGGCAGCAGCATTGGAACTGGCTGACAACATCCAGTCCAGATAGGTCCAGAAATTGGCAACATCACCCTCAACCAATGGACGCTTGACCATACGCATCTTGTCCGGATACCAGAATGGTACCGTGTGATGATCAGAGTGAATAAATTCATCGGCAACAATCATGCTGTTTCGCAGCACATGCTCACGCGCAGCGATATCATCAGGATAAATATCGGCAAGTGCCTGAAAAAGCGCCAATGCGACAACCAGTTTACCCACACTGCCCGGGTTGCGAATCACATTCGCCTGATATTCCGCATAACGCGGTCTGTCTATATCACTGAAATCCAGAATACTGATACTGTAATCAGGTGCATCAGCCCCCAACAGTTTGACAATGGCTTTCGACAACTCCGGATCAGGGGCTGGCAACCCGTGCTCAAACCGCCCTTGCAACCTCAAAACCACCTGATCCATGCCAAGTTGTGCACCAATCGGGACGCGGTTGCCCCGGATCTTACCCTGCTGGGCCAGACGGTAACCTTCCAGACGGGCGATGCCGGTTTCCGCTGCACCGTCCAGCGGAAAGGCATGTACATTAAATGACAACAGAATCAATACTATTCCGGGCAACCAGAAGCGCATCATCTCAGACCATCCGATACCAGTGGATACTGGTCCAGTTGTACCCTGACTTTTTCCCGTCCGGACAATTGCCTGTCCATTTCAACCAGTGCCAAACTGCGGCTTGCGCGCCGACTCTCAACAAATGGACGAATCTGAAACAATGCTATCTTCCCTTGTCGAAAACCAAACTCGATATCCGCAACAACAGGCAATCCGTCAGCATTTCTGGGCAAGGGAAACCGTCGCTCCACATCAGCAACCAGACTGCGCAACCGATCAATTTCGTCTTTTAACAATACATACTCACGACCACTGGCCGCCCGCCTGATCATACCACCTTGCGGATTAAGCCCGGCTCGTTCAGGTGCAGATGCCTGAGCCAGAAGTTTCACTATACCAGTGCTTCGTTGCACTCTGAGTTCCTCTGCTGCCTGGCCTTCTACAGCACCGCCTACACCTTCATTGGTTGCAATCGATATCCATTGGCGATCTCCGTTATCCACATTTGAAGTCACCAGCACGCCTGATTTTTCAGATGCAAAGCTCTTCATCAATAATACTGCCGGGTATACATGTTCAGGATTTCGCATATATGCCTGCCGCCAGGCAAAAGCACGATCAGTAAACGGTGAGGCCCAGACACGCAAAATTGCTGTCATGATATTCTCGAATCCCACCACATTGGGCACAGTCAAATTTAACCCTGCACCACTAAAGCCGGGTAAGTCCTCAACATTGGTATCACTGCGTACGAACAGACCATAATCAGCCCCTTCACCAAATTCATGCCTGAGCGCACTGCGAAGCTGCTCCCGAAAAGATTCGCCGGGATCGCTGTTGATAATCCACTGGCGCAAACGAGCCAGAAACAACCGTGTTTCCCTGCTTCGTTGTGAACTGCTGCTGATTTGTGCCAGGCGCTTGTATTCAGACTGCATCCATTCAAAAACGCTCGGACCTCCCTGTTCAATTGGCTGATCCAGATGCCTTCGAAACACACCGAATGGGAGTACAATGCCCGCGTTCACCATATCCGGATAATAATGAAACAGTTCCCCCAGGTTGGCCGCTTTAGGGCCGACTATTCGACCCGAATCCCTGGCGCGGACCTCATCCAGAGGTTTCAGTTCCGTATCTGCCAGATCAAGTTTCTTCAGATCCACTGAAATGATATCTCTGGCAATCAATTCCCGCCCAAAAACAGCATCCCACTTCGAGCTGTCGGGCTCGATGGAAACCAAGCCCTGATAACTGACAGCCATGACAATACGTTCACCAACATGGGCTTTAATCATTGCAAATAATCTATCATCAACGACCATATTCGGAATCCCCAGATTGCGCGCCAGCAGTTGCACATGCGATACAGAGCTTCCTTCACCCCGGGTAATAATACCTGCCACAGGTTTCAACTCCTGCCGGGTTGCATCCAGCATATAGATACCATCAGCCCGCATATCCCCCCCCGGTGCCGGCGCTGATAACAATACACCACGGCGAATTCCCGGATTTAATGCGCGTAAGCCGGTCGCTATCTGCTGCCCGAAGACCCTGTGTTTAATGCCAGTGAGATGACCGGCATCAGCAACCAATGAATCCAGAATCCGTGTGAATGGTAACAGCGGGCTGCTGCGTAAACGCTCAGGCATAAAATTTCGGGCCAGCGGTGTTAAATGCTGCCAGTGATTCACAGTGCTATTGAAATGAAATTCCAGCGTACGTTGAGCCCACTCGCTAACGCGCGCCAGATATCGCAAGCCAGTGTAATAGTCGTGAACACTGATATCTTTATTCTGAATCAATTTCTCCAGTTCAGAGCTGGCTGCTTGCCACTGCCGGTCAGACAACAACCCTGCTGCATGCAATGATTCACCCAGATACCGTAACCATCCGAGTCGGGTTACTCGGCTTGTTTTTCCCGATGTTTTAATCAACTGATTTCCCAACGCATAGGCTTCCTGTTCCAGAACCAGTGAAGCGCGCAAGAAACGCAATCGGTTGTATACCGAATAGCTGTTTTTGTGCAGCAGTATGTTACGCAATATCATGGCTCTGGAGGCGACCACAGCAATCGCCTCAGGAATATTGTTTGCCCTCTGAAGAGCATCTCTGATTTCTGCCATTTTCTGTTCAAATTGCTGGTTGGTCGATTCATCTGCCAGCTGTTTTAACCGCAGGATAGTTGTCTGTGGTGCATACAAGGCATCCAGATCAGTCGCCAACGATTCATATTGATCCTGCAAATCGGCCTGGCCACGATTGCGGGCATAAGCCCTCACACTTGCCGCATCTCCCCGATCGGGCAAGCTGTGTATCTTGACGCGCAAATCATGAAAGCCCTTATCCTTTTCCGAAATATCGGTGGCAGCCTGTCGGATCTTCACGCCAAGTTCGGGTTCCACGGAGAGGGGCAATAAACGGGCAACTTCACGTAGTAATACATAGCGTTCGGGTGTTTGCCATGCAGGATCTTCCAACATGGCAAACAGAATTTTACTGGCCGCATCCTGCTCAACTTCGGCCTGTATAGCTCCACGGTAGAATCTTGCCTGACGGAAAATCCAGCCATCGTTCACACGAATCAAAAACTGTTCGAGCAGAATTTGTTTCAAATCATCCAGCCGTGCGTTCGAGCCCGTAAAGTCTTCCGGCTTGATTGCCGAAAGCAGATTGCCGACAAGATAACCATTTTCCCGCATCAAAAGTGCACGGGAGTTCCATGCACCATGCTGAATCCCTCCACCATGCTCCCGGCAAGCGTATTTTTTTGGAGGCAAAATAACCCCGTCTTTACAAAACCAGTTCACGCCATCGAACGGACCACGCGGAGCTTGTTTGAACTGATCAATCCAATGCCGTAGCTGCCCTGCTTGAACATCCACCTCTGCATGCACCACCCCTCCTGATGCATATAAAACCAGCAAAAACATCAATGTAATCCTAACAATCATATATGACAGTATAGTCGACAGACTATTTTCTTACCACTTAATATACTCTGAAAGGTATAAACCGCTCATCTTCATGGATAATACTCATGAGATATGGTTGGCATGGTGCATGGCTGTTTGCAACACCGGTACAGCTATTCAGTATGCAGCGATGCTCAGTTATCAGCACAGTTATCACGCCGGCAATCACGCCGATGTTTTGAAACATATCATCCTCGGCGATCTGGTTGCCGGCATGCAAAAGAAAATATC
>WFUI01000082.1 GCA_015485035.1 Mariprofundus sp. | reverse complement strand
GATTGCCGTATTATATCGTTCCAACCGGCAGTCCTTGCCGCTGGAGCAGGTGTTCCGCGAATCGAATATTCCATATCGGATTATCGGCGGAATCGGTTTTTTCGAGCGCATGGAAATCAAGGATGCGCTGGCATACTGGGCATTGCTCAATCGATGTGGGGACAGTTTGCATCTGATGCGCATCTGCAACAAACCCAAACGTGGTCTGGGTGTGAAAGGACAGGAACAGATGGCGGCGGCACTGCAGTCATCGGGCTTGCGTGCTTATGAGTGGCTGGATTTTCTGGTTACGGATCAGGCTGAAGGTGCTGCCCGTAAACTGACTGGCCTGGCTTCAATGGTTGCTGAATTGCATGTCGCTGCTGTTGAAGATGAAGATCTGGGATTGATGCGGATATTGGAAGTGAGCGGTTATCTGGACAGTCTCAAGGCTATGGGTGAAATCGAAGCAGCTGCCCGACTGGAGAATATTCGCATCCTGCAGGATTATATTGAAATATCGCTGGGGCAGGGGCTTACTCCGGTGGAGTTTATGGATCGGGCCGCATTGTTGCAAAGCAGCGAGGAAATGAATGCAGAGCATGGAGATAAACAGGATGATGCCATTTGTATGATGAGTCTGCATCGAGCAAAAGGGCTGGAATTTGACTGTGTGGTGTTACCCGGTGTGGAAGAAGGCTTATTGCCGCATCAGCGTTCACTCGATGAAGGTGAGGCAGGTATTGCCGAGGAGCGGCGTTTGCTTTATGTCGGCATTACACGTGCCCGTGAGCATGTACTGATGACATCAGCGCGACTACGCCGTTTTTATGGCGAGATGCATTATCCTCAGCCCAGCCGTTTTATCAAAAACCTGCCGGTTGAAATCCTGCATCAGGAGCACAAGCCATCCATGCCGGCTGTTGTTGATATGCAGGCTGGTCCGGGTATTGGTGGCAATGTACGGCATCCGAGCTTTGGCGAGGGTGTGGTGCTGGCGTTGGAGGGTTCCGGTGATGCCACACGTATCACCGTGCAGTTCAGGCAAGCCGGACTCAAACGCCTGATGTTGAAATATGCCGCATTGGAATTTGATTGAATTCAAACAAGGAGAGACTATGTCAGTGACCATCTATCATAATCCGCGTTGCTCCAAATCCCGGGCAACACTGGCTCTGTTGCAGGAGCATAATATAGAGCCCGAAATTATCGAATATCTGAAAACCCCGCCGAGCGAGGCTGAGCTGGATCACATTCTGACCATGCTTGGAAAAGAACCCTCGGAATTGATGCGCAAAGGCGAAATGGCGTTTAAAGAGCATATTCAGGGTAAAACATTATCGCGATCCGAGGCGATTGCTCTGATGGTGGCTCACCCCATTGTGATCGAACGACCGATTGTGGTGAATGGAGATCGGGCCGTGGTCGGCCGTCCTCCGGAGAATGTGCTGGAAATTATCTGAGGATAATAATAGCCAATTGATACGTACGGGTGCCCTGAATGTTCAGGGCACCCGTAACGTCAGTAGCTATTGCAGTATCGCATCGCAGAAACACAGGTGAAAATCGATTTTTACACGATATTTTCGAGGTGTTCCGCTATGCCACACCGATAGCTTCACGCCAGGCCAGAATCAACCGGAATTCATCATTGCTCAGATCAACCGACAGTTCCCGTTTGATTTCAGACAATGATGCGTAGGGATCTGCATCGTCCAGTTCAGCCATCAGTGTATCGAAATCATCACCGATAAAAGCAGGTACATCAATGAACTGACCGGCCCGGATAATGGCAACATAATGTTTCAGTACGGTATCTTCACTGACACCCTGCTGCGCTGCAATTTCCTGCAGACTATACCCCTTGCGATAGAGTGACAGAATATAGGTTTGCGTTTCATTCACCCCGGGTCCTTTGGCAATCAGCATGGGGATGTCCTTGCCGCCGCTCTTGGCGCTTTTCCCGTCTTCGCTATCGACATGTTTCTGAATGAGGGCAATAAAAATATCGCCATATTCTTCCAGTTTATGCACGCCGACGCCGCTGATTCTGCGCATGGCATCATCAGATACAGGTTTGTGCTGGCTCATTTCAGTTAGCGTAACATCGCTGAAGACTACATGTGGCGGCAGATCTTCCTTGTCGGCAAGTTCCTCTCTTAATTTTACCAGTTTTTTGAACAGGGCTTCATCGCGTGGTGTACCCAGGCGTTTGAAATGTCGCCGGATTCCAGGTTGGTATTTAGCCAGCATAATCGGTTCACCAAAGCCGATGAATTCAGCTTTTTTGGTTGCCAGCATGGCTGCGCGTTTGGAAACATCCTGAATAAAATAGCCGTGATGTACCAGCTGGCGCAGAATAGACGTCCACTCGTCAGCATTGATATCGGCACCTGCGCCATGGGTTTTTAATTGATCATGTTTGTGTTCGAGGATGCGCGCGTTTTTAGAACCGCGCAGTACATCGACAATGTAACCCATACCGAAATGACCATTGAGTTCGCGTACGCATTGCAATGCCACCTTGGCAAGTTCAGTGGCATCGTATGTTTCAGGCGGATCAAGACAGATATCGCAGTTACCGCAGGGCTCATCCAGCGATTCACCAAAATAACCGAGCAATACACGGCGTCGGCAGGTCAGTGCTTCGGAGAATGCCACCATACTGTTGAGCTTGTGAACTTCAACCCGCCGTTGATCAATATTTTCGACGTTTTCTATCAGGCGCCGGACCAGATTTACATCGCCCGAGCCATAAAGCATGAGCGCCTCAGACTCTAAACCATCACGTCCTGCCCGGCCGGTTTCCTGATAATAGGATTCGATGCTTTTGGGTAGGTCGTGGTGAATCACGAAGCGCACATTCGGTTTGTCCACGCCCATGCCGAAGGCGATGGTGGCGACAATCACTTTCACCCGATCCCGCAGAAAATCATCTTGTACTTTTTCACGTGACCGACCGGGAATACCGGCATGATAAGCCGCAGCCCGGATGCCATGGCGTTGCAGGTTTACAGCCAGATCTTCCACCCGCTTTCTCGACAGGCAGTAAATGACTCCCGAGTTATTCGGCCAGCCTTCCAGAAATTGCAGGATCTGGGTAAGCGGCTGACGTTTTTCAGCGACAAGATAACGGATATTCGGGCGATCAAAACTGGCTACGAAACGTTTGGCCTTGGCCAGTTTCAGACGGTCGGAGATATCTTCACGGGTGTGTTCGTCGGCTGTGGCGGTCAGGGCCAGCATGGGCACATCGGGGAATATCTCGCGCAATTCACCCAGACGCACATATTCCGGTCGGAAATCATGCCCCCATTGTGAAACGCAGTGAGCTTCATCAATAGCGAACATGGCCAGTGGCACATGTTCGAGCTTGGCCAGGAAATTCTTCGAAAGCAGGCGCTCGGGTGCCACATAAAGCAGATCGAGGTCACCGGATTCAAACCTGTCCAGTACGTCTTTGGCCTCGGCAGCTTTCAGTGATGAGTTGTAGTATGCGGCTTTGACGCCGCATGCAGTCAAGGCATCAACCTGGTCTTTCATCAGTGAAATCAGCGGTGATACGACAATGCCGGTACCTTCGCGCATGATCGCCGGTATCTGGTAGCAGATTGATTTACCGCCACCGGTTGGCATCAATACAAAGGCATCCTTGCCGTCGAGCAGGGTACAGATAATTTCTTCCTGCATGGGGCGGAAGGAGTCATAACCAAAGACTTCTTTCAGTATATTTCGTGTCTGTTCTTTTGTTTTTTTCGTTGCCATTCTTTTCCTCTCGCACGGGCTTATTCCCTGCGGTTTGTTGGCCGGAAACCCTGTGGTTGCCGAACCTTGCGCATCAGTATTTTGCATATTGGTTTGTGACTTCTAATCAGGGTTTAGCAGCGACTTTTTGAGTCAGTATTGTTATTTCATCATAAGTGAATGGTATTTGCAAGCTTTTTCATGATTTTGGCAGCTTATAGTATGAAGTATAAACGCTGATGAATTGGGCGGTAACACTATCTAGCGGTGGGCGGCATGATATCGTATACAAATCAGGTGCGTAAGTGCTTGATTTGTAAGCGAAGGCACAATGACATTTTTGTCTGAGCGGATTGATTTATTGTCGCCCTGGAAGAAATCAGTGCTTCCACATGTATCTGGGCATGTATCATATATTGCGATTCAGAGGCTTGACGGTATCTTTCCAATACTTTTTCCCATGGAGATATACATGTCTGACGCTGTTCACCACCATTTGATCATTCTTGGTTCCGGTCCTGCCGGTTATACCGCTGCGATTTATGCAGCCCGAGCTAATCTGAATCCGGTGGTGATTCAGGGCCAGCAGGCTGGTGGTCAGCTGACCACGACGACTGATGTGGATAATTATCCCGGTTACAGGGATGGTGTTCAGGGTCCGGAAATGATGGAGGATTTCAAGGCACAGGCAGAGCGTTTCGGCACTAAAATGATATGGGACCATATCAACGAGGCCGATCTGTCCAATCGTCCGTTCAGACTTAAGGGTGATGATGGCACTTACACCTGCGATACACTGATTATTGCTACCGGTGCTTCAGCCAAATATCTTGGTCTGCCGAGTGAGGATGAATTTTCCGGTCGTGGCGTATCGGCCTGTGCAACCTGTGACGGATTTTTTTATCGCGGCAAGGATGTCGCTGTAGTAGGCGGTGGCGACACCGCTGTGGAGGAGGCGATTTGTCTGTCCAATCTGTGTAACAAGGTGACACTGGTACATCGTCGGGATGCATTACGCGCAGAACCGATTATGCAGGATAAATTGCTGGCGACTGAGAATATCGAAGTGGCCTGGAACAGTACAACCGAAGAAATTCTCGGTGATGAAACAGGGGTGACCGGCATTCGTCTTAAATCGACACTGGATGGGTCGATCCGTGACCTGGATGTGCATGGCGTGTTTATTGCTATCGGACACAAACCAAACACCGATTTTCTCAAGGGTCAGCTGGATATGGATGAGACCGGCTATCTGATCACTAAAGGCAAGAGCACGGCGACGTCGGTGGAGGGGGTTTTTGCCGCCGGCGATGTCGCTGATCCGGTTTATCGTCAGGCTGTCACATCGGCGGGGGATGGCTGCAAGGCCGCACTCGATGCTGAGCGTTGGCTGAGTGCACAGGCATAGAATATGAATACCCGTCGGCCATTGGCTGTTCTGCTGGATCGCGACGGAGTCATTAATTTTGATTCACCGGATTATATTCTCACCCCTGACCAGTGGATCCCTGTTCCAGGTTCACTGGAAGCTATTGCCCGGTTGACCAGGGCGGGACTGACCATAGCCATTATCAGCAATCAATCGGCGCTGGCACGCAAAATGATGGATCAGGATACATTCAACACCATACATGCCAAGATGATGCTGGCCATTGAGCAGGCTGGTGGCTTCATTTCTCACGTCGCTTATTGTCCGCATGGTCCGGATGATCATTGTTTTTGTCGCAAGCCCAAACCGGGCATGGTGCTGGAAACCTTACAGGCTTTGGGTATGCAGAATCAGCCGGAAGCCGCGTTGTTTGTGGGAGATTCGATCCGTGACCTGGATGTGCACGGCGTGTTTATTGCTATCGGACACAAACCAAACACCGGTTTTCTCAAGGGACAGCTGGATATGGATG
>WFUI01000081.1 GCA_015485035.1 Mariprofundus sp. | reverse complement strand
GGAATTTTTGCGTATTCTCGAAACCATCGTACCACATGTTGATGAAACTGAATGATTAGGAGCATCCTGTAATTGTGAATCCGATAAAACACCTTGTAGTGATTGGCACCGGTCTGATTGGCGGTTCGGTAAGCCTTGCCCTGAAAAAAGCGGGCCGGGTTGAACGTGTTACTGGTGTGGGTCGCAGTCGGGACAATCTTGTACTGGCCAAGAAACGGGGCGTTGTGGATGACTGGAGCCATGATATTGCCGAAGCGGTCAAGGATGCTGATATCGTACTGATAGCTGTACCGATGACAGCCTATGTCTCCGTATTTTCCGCCATGAAAGATACATTGCCTGCCAAAGCCATTGTAACAGATGTCGGCAGCACCAAACAATCGGCCATCGCTGCAGCCAGGGGCACCTTGCCCGGCTGCTCCCGCTTTGTTCCGGCCCACCCGATTGCCGGCACCGAACAGTCCGGTTCAGGAGCCGCCTTTGCGGAGTTGTTCGAGCACCACCTCTGTATCCTGACACCCGATAAACAGACCGATTCAGCAGCCATACAACGGGTGGAAGATATGTGGAAATCCACCGGCAGCCGTGTCATGCGTATGGAACCGGCAGAGCATGATGATTTTCTGGCCGCAGTCAGCCATCTTCCGCATTTGACCGCCTTTGCGCTGGTCAATGCGGTGCGTAAACAGGGCAATGAACAACATGAACCTTTTGAATTTGCGGCCGGCGGCTTCCGTGACTTTTCACGCATTGCCTCTTCGTCACCGCAGATGTGGCGTGATATCGCATTATGCAATCGTGAGGCCGTGATCCATCAACTGGACGCATTACAAAGTGAGCTGAATGATCTGAAACTGGCATTGCAAAATGGCGATGGCGATCTGCTACTGAATAATTTTACGGCTGCCAAACAAGCACGCGATGCATGGCTGGCCAAACACGGAGAACATCAATCATGAATGTCGGTGGAACATTAATAGCTGGCCCGGCGGCAGGTCCTCTCTCCGGTGACATTACCGTCCCCGGTGACAAATCAATGTCGCACCGGGCTGTAATGCTGGCATCTCTGGCTGATGGTGTAACAGAAATTCACGGTTTCCTGCCCGGAGAGGATAATATCGCCACAGCGAAAATGTTCATGGATATGGGGGTTACCATTGACTGGCTGAATGATGAAAGAACGTCTCTGCGCATCCACGGCGTTGGCCTGCATGGTTTGAAAGCACCCGATCGTGTACTGAATGCCGGCAATGCGGGTACCTGTGTACGATTGATGACCGGTATACTGGCCGGCCAGAGCTTTGCTTCGACTGTGACTGGTGATGCATCCCTATGCAAACGACCCATGAAAAGGGTTGTGGATCCGGTACGTAGAATGGGTGCCACAATTAACGGAAAAGAAGATGGAAATTTTCTACCCATCACCATTTCCGGTGGTAACTTGCATGCCATCCATCACAAATCCGAAGTCGCCAGCGCACAGGTAAAATCATGCGTCTTGCTGGCCGGTTTGTATGCCGATGGTGATACAATCGTCAATGAACCGAAACCGACCCGCGATCATACCGAACGCATGTTACCTCTGTTCGGTCAACCGGTTGATGTAGCTGCTGATGGTACCATTACGCTTTCTCCGACTGACAAACTCAAAGCGCCAGATACTGCTGTGCTGATTCCGGCCGACCCCTCTTCCGCCTGCTTCTTTGCTGTCGCGGCAAGTCTGGTGGAAGGATCGGATATCACCTTGAACAGCATCGGCATCAACCCGCGCCGCGATGGCTGGAGAAGGGTTATGAATGGCATGGGCGCCAACCTGGAACTGGATCATGAACGTGCAGTCGGTGAAGAACCTGTGGCAGATATTCGTGTCACCTCAGGTGGCTTGCACGGTATGCATGTAGACCCGAATGATGTTCCTGATGCCATTGATGAGTTCCCGGTTTTGTTTGCAGCCGCTGCGCTGGCTGATGGTGAGTTTATACTCGAAAATGCCGAAGAATTACGCGTCAAGGAATCGGACCGTATTGCAGCTATGGCTGCTGCCCTGCGTGCAGCTGGCGCTGATATCGAAGAGCGCCGGGATGGTGCAATCATTCATGGTTTGCGCGCACTCAGCGGCAATGCTGATGTGGATGCACACGGTGACCACCGCATCGCCATGGCCATGGCTGTGGCAGCGCAACGGGCCAGAGCCGATATTCGCATTCATAATGCCGCAGCTATTGCTACCAGCTTTCCGAATTTCGTCACACTGGCTCAAAGTATCGGTATGAATGTGCGCTGGGCTGACGATAATGAGATATCCCTGTGAGTGAATGGCGGGCAGTCAATGGACTGACCATTGCGATTGACGGACCTTCCGGCTCAGGCAAGGGAACGGTAGCAAAAATGCTGGCTGAAGAGATCGGTTTGCCTGTTCTGGATACAGGATTACTCTATCGTCTGGTCGGTTCCGTAGCGCTGGCGCGAAATATTTCACTTGAAACCGAATCGCCTCTGGCCGAATTTGTTGAAAGTCTGCTGGATATGATGGAATGGACGGTGGATGGCATATGTATCAACGGTGATAATGTCACGGATACATTGCGCAGTGAGCAGGCTGGTGAGGCTGCATCAAAAGTGGCGGCTATGTCGACAGTACGTGAAAAGTTACTCGGCCTGCAACGACAACTGGCCCAAAAAGGCTGTATTATGGACGGTCGCGATATCGGGACTGTGGTATTGCCGGAAGCTCCGGCCAAGTTTTTTTTGACAGCTTCGATACGGGAACGTGCCCGTCGTCGCTGGGCCCAGTTGAAAAACAGGGGTGGCAGCAGCCTTGATGCAGTGGTGGCGGAACTGAAAATGCGTGACCAACGCGACATGGAACGTCATCATGCGCCGCTGAAACAGGCAGCCGATGCCATTGTTATTGACTCGACCACCTTGCGGGCCGATGACGTGGTGGATCGAATGCTTGGCGTTCTGGAGCGGAGAAAGCTGATCACAGCATCGGTATAAACCTTATCAGAGCACAAATACACAATACTGAATAACAATTCTTCATGAATTGAGGAACCGGGACGGTACAATAATGAGCGAAACCAATATCACCAAAAGTGTGCATACAACAGAAGAGCCAACAGCAGAAGTTTTGCAGGCCGTTGAAGCACAGAATGCAGATGCATTGAATGAGATCACAGCAACTGCTGATGTACAGGAAGCCGGGGTAGAAGATTCCCCGGAACAGTCAGCCGACGAAGCTGTGCAAAACGCAGATGAAGACGCCGTGGATGAGCAAGTTGTACCTGAATCTGCCGGTGATCCTGTTTCCACGCCCGAAGCCGAAGAAGAGTCCTTCAAGCAGATGTTCGAAGCTTCACTGAAAGAGCAGCCGGTCGTTAAACGTGGCGAAATGGTCAAAGGGCTGGTTGTCAGCATTAATGATGATGCGGTTATTGTCGATGTGGGTGCCAAGGCGGAAGGCTCTATTCCGGTTGCGGAATTTGAACAGGCAGGCCTGAATATCCCTGCCCTGGGCGATGAAGTGGATGCACTGGTGCAATCAGTTGGTGGCACTGCAGGTGTAAAACTGTCCGTACTGGAAGCCAGACAGCGTGAAGCCTGGTCAGCGCTGGAGGCTGCGCAGGCCGACCACTCTTCTGTCGATGCTGTCATTACGGCCGAAGTAAAAGGTGGCTTCAGAGTGAATCTGAACGGACTGAACGCATTTATGCCACGCTCCGAGGCAGATACCGATTTTCACGTCAATGCAGATAAACTGATTGGCCAAACTTGCAAGGTCGCCATCCTGGAAGCCCGCCGCAAACCAGATAATATTGTGGTTTCACGCAAGAAACCGATGGCCGTCGAACAGGCCGCCATGCGCACCGTATTTTTCGAACAGCATGCCGTAGGCGACAAGGTTTCAGGTGAAGTGAAACGCATGGCTGATTTTGGTGCATTTGTTGATTTGGGTGGTGTAGATGCTCTTCTGCATGTATCCGATATTTCATGGCGAAGAATCAAACACCCGTCTGAAATGCTGTCAGCAGGACAGCAAATCACCGTTGAAATCGTCAAAATGAATGCCGAAACAGGCAAAGTATCTGTATCCATGAAAGCACTGCAAAGTGACCCATGGGAAAACATGGCAACAACATATGAACCCGGCATGCGCCTGACCGGCACTGTTCGCCGCCTGCTCGATTTTGGCGCTGTGGTTGAACTCGAGCCCGGCATCGAAGGCATGATTCACCGTTCTGAATTGAGCTGGACAAAGCGGGATGTTAAGCCTTCGCAGGTACTTACTGAAGGTGATGTGGTTGATGTGGCCGTACTGGAAGTCGATGCCTCAGCGCGGCGCCTTCGCCTCAGTTTGAAAGCGGTAAGCGAAAACCCGTGGCAGGCATGGATCGCAGACCATCCGGTTGGTTCTCATATCACCGGAAAAATCAAAAACATCACAGAATTCGGCTTCTTTGTGCCGGTTGAAGATGGCATGGATGGACTGGTGCATGTGGAAAACCTGTCATGGGACCAAAAGGGTGAAGATGCACTCAGGGAATACAGTAAAGGTCAGGAAGTAGAGTGCGTCATTCTCGGGGTGGATGTCGAGAAACAGCGCATCTCTCTTGGCATCAAACAGCTCTCCGATGACCCGTTTGAGCTGTTCATGGCCGGTGTCAAACGTGGCAGCAGCATCAAGGGAAAAGTGAGTGAGCTTAAGCCAAGCGGCATGATTGTTGAACTGGCTGAAGGTGTGCATGCCTATCTGGCCAACCGCGAAATCCCACGCGATCATGATGCACTGAAAGAAGGATCTGAAATAGAAGCGAAAATCATCGAGGTCAACCGCAAACGCCGCCAGGTGGAGCTCTCTATCAAACAGCAGCTACATGCTGAAGAACGTGATGCTGTACGCAGTTATTCCCGCAAGACAGCCGATGATTCCACGCCGTCAGCACTTGCTCTGGAATTACAGCGCAAGTTACTGGATCGGATAGAACCAAAAAAGAAAACTGCAAAATCAGAAAAGAAGACTTTAAAAAACTTAGCTGCAGAACCGGAAAAGAAAACAACAAAAAAACGTAAAAAGAAAGCCTGACTTTTTACTGCAAGAGTTGAATTTTGATGGGTTATCTGGACTCAGACTTGCGCATCGGCGTTGATGCTCTATGCTCTGCTCTGAGTGGAGAGAGTTATGACAAAATCCGAACTGGTTGAAATGATTGCAGAACAACAAGAGGGAATTACCCGGCGTGAAGCCGAGATTGTCATGAATACGATCCTGTCTGTGATCGGTGATGCATTGGCGGATGGCGATCATGTTGAATTGCGCGGCTTCGGTAGTTTTACCACCAAAACACGTAATGCCCGGGTAGGCAGAAACCCGAAAACAGGAGATGCTGTGATGATCCCTGCAAAAACCGTCCCCCACTTTAAACCGGGCAAAGATTTGCGTGAAAGGGTTGATAACCAGGCCTGAATGCGGTGTCAAAAAACATGTACGGGCTGAACTCTGTGAACTGGATTAATGTCCTGCTGGTCATTGTACTCACATCATTTGCTACCATGTTTGCCATGGCCAATCTACAGCTGGTCCGGATTCATTTCCTGGGCGTCAGCAGTGCCGACATCCCTATTTATATTCCTGTTTTTATTTCTTTCATCCTCGGTTTTGCCGGTGGTGTACTGGCCCTGAGCTTCTCCAGGCGCAAGCATAAACAGGAGATCACATGGCTCAGAAATGAGCATGAGCGACTGCAACGGGAAGTTGATAACCTGAGGAATATCCCGCTTCAGGACGACGTATGAATACACTGCTTCTGGCCATTACCGCCACTGCTCTGGTGGTATTGGTGGCACTGGTCTTGCGCCCCATTCAGGAAGAAGACAAGCCGGATCAGGAAGAAGATGCACGTATTTCCCCTCTGCTTCGCGGCATCAATTATTTGCTTTCCGATGAGCCCGATCTTGCCCTGAAAGAAATGGTACAGGTCGCACGCCTGCGCTCGGAAGCGGCTGATGTTTATATGGCACTGGGTGAAATGTTCCGGTCCAAAGGTGAAATCGGACGTGCCGTTCGTATTCACCAGAACCTTCTGGCTCGCCCCGATCTGCCAAAATCAATGCATTTACAGGCCCATCTGGCACTGGCAACCGATTTCCAGACCGGAGGCCTTCTGGACCGGGCACTGTATCAATATCAGAAGGCACTGGATATTCAGTCTGATCATGCCGGTGCACTGGAAGCCTGCCTGAGGATTCGTGAACAGAGCCATGAATGGCTGCTGGCTGAAGAATTGCTGTCACGCCTGGAGCGCGTACGCAACGAATCATACAGTTCACACCGTGCTTACCTGTTTTCAGAAATGGCACTTCAGGCTTGCCAACAGAATAATAACGAAGAAGCACACGCCTACTGTGCCAGGGCACTGGAACTGGATGCCGCATGTGCGCCTGCGCGCATGGTCGAAATAGAACTGGCTTTGCAAGAACATGATTTTGAAGCAGCAAAAGCGGCTATCCGTACTCTGTGGCAACAGGCACGGGAACACTTTCCGTTGGTCATCCCGTTGTTATTACAGTACGAGTCTTTTTATAACTCAGACGGAAACGCGCTGCTCCGTGATTTGTGGTTTGAGGACCATGATGCTGAACTGATGCTGGCGTGGATTGAAAACCTGGCCCGGACTCGAAATACAGCTGAAGCAAAGAAACTGTATGATGAAATGACATTTGAGCCACGCTCCCTGCGCGATACCCTGCGTCTGAATGCCGTGCTGGGAGACAGTTCAAATGCACATACCCGGTTTGCACGCCAATGGCGCAAAACGGCCAAAAACTATGCCTGCGAACAATGTGGCGTCGAGGTGGTTGAAGTGCGCTGGCAATGTCCCCAGTGCCATTCATGGGGCACACTGCATCCGAAAAGTGAGGAAAAGATTTAATGGAGCAAGGGCAATGAAAAACCGTCTGATGGTAGCGCTGGATGTGGACCATGCCAAAAGCGCCTTGGGTTTGCGTGATACTGTAGGAGATGCCGTCGGGTGGTTTAAAATCGGTCTGCGCCTGTTTGTGGCGGAAGGGCCATCGCTGGTGTCTGCTATTCGGGAACGCCACCGTGTATTTCTCGATCTCAAATTTCATGATATTCCCAATACGGTGGCACAGGCCGTTGAAAGTGCCGGAAACCTGGGGGTTGAAATGATCAATGTGCACGCCGGTGGCGGTGAACAGATGTTGGCAGCGGCTGCCGAAGCAGCTGTTGCATTTCCTGATTTGAAATTAATTGCCGTAACCGTGCTTACCAGCGACCCGATGCCCAGAGAGCAAGCACGATCCGTTGCATTGCAACGTGCAAAAATGGCGCAGGAAGCCGGCCTGAAAGGCGTCGTCTGCAGTGTATTTGAAGCTACCGCGATCAAACAGGCCTGTGGTTCCGATTTCCTGACTGTCACACCGGGTATACGCTGGGGTAATCAGGATGTGCAGGATCAAAAGCGTGTCGCTGATCCTGCAACAGCCATTGCAGCTGGCTCAGATTATCTTGTTGTAGGACGTCCGATTCTACATGCAGCCAACCCGCGCGCTGCTGCCATGGAAGCACTCGCCATGATGGAGTCTGCCCGCCCCCGTGTCTGAACATGCCTATGAGTCAACACTGGCCGCTTATGCATGCCGGACAGCCTGTTCAAGGGGCCGTGTGTATGATGAGCCTGAATCAAAACACAGAAACCCCTACCAGCGCGATCGTGATCGCATTATTCACTCGACCGCCTTTCGCAGACTGGAATACAAAACCCAGGTATTTGTGAATCATGAGGGCGATCATTATCGCACCCGTCTGACCCACTCCATTGAAGTCGCCCAGATCGCCCGGTCTATTTGCCGTTCGATGCAGCTGCATGAGGACCTGGCTGAAGCAGTCGCTCTGGCACACGATCTTGGCCACACACCGTTCGGCCATTCCGGTCAGGATGCGCTCAATGCGGTCATGGAACCCTACGGCGGCTTTGAACACAACCGCCAATCGTTGCGCATTGTCGAAAAGCTGGAGCATAAATATGCCGCATTTACCGGCCTGAATCTCAGCTACGAAACCCGTGAAGGCATTGTAAAACATCACTCCGCTTATGATACCCCGTCAAACCGGGACCTGTCCCGTTTCAACCTGCATGAACAACCAGCCCTTGAAGCACAGATTGGTAATCTCGCTGATGAAATCGCCTATAACAATCATGACATTGATGACGGTTATCGGGCCGGCATGTTGTCGATTGATGATTTAAAACAACTGGCATTATTCGGACGTTTTTATGCGCAGGTGGAAACAGAGTATCCCGACGTTCCTGAACGCCTGAAAGTCAATGAAACCGTTCGGCATATGATTAACTTTCTGATTGTCGATGTGATTGATGAAACAGGCAGGCGTATCAGGGAACTGAATGTAAACAGTTTCGATGATGTACGTGCGGCAGCAACACCGCTGGTCGCTTTCTCACTACCAACCCGGAAGATGAATGGTGAGCTGAAAAAGTTCCTGTATAAAAAAATGTATCGTCATTATCGCGTTGCACGCATGGCCAACAAGGCCGAGCGGGTCCTGCGTGAAATTTTTGAAGTGTATATGCAAAGCCCTGCCATGTTGCCGGAAAACCAGCAACACGAGATAGCAGCCAGTAAAAGTGCATCAGGTGCACTGGCAACAGAACGACTGGCCAGAATTGTTGCTGATTATATTGCCGGCATGACTGACCGCTATGCGCTGGAAGAGCACGAGCGCCTGTTTAACATACGTTCCCGACCATAGTTTTTCCGTTCAAAGGGCCACCTGATAACATCATAAAAAACTGTCTGCGGATTTTTTTACTCTTCGACGATTGTATCATGATGTCATATGCATTTTTTTGATCATGACATATTGACAGGAATAGGACGCCTCCGTACGGTTCGCGCTCCTCAATTCCCCGATAGTTCAGTTGGTAGAACGGTGGACTGTTAATCCATATGTCGCAGGTTCGAGTCCTGCTCGGGGAGCCAGTTCGGGACAAATCTGGGCACTCCATTGCGGGTGCCCTTTTTCGTTTGGGTCAGAGCATTTGCGAGAGAAATATAGCTGCCAGTTATAGTGGCTTTGTTTTCCTCCACGGTGATATTTTCCACAAGCAATTTCAGGTATTCTTTTCCAAATCCGCTTTTTCTATCCAGAAGCCTTTTCCTCATTGCGGTACTAAATCTTTCAATGTGTTTTGAGCTAATGGCATTCAATGGCATATACTGTGATCTTCTAAACCCTGCGATCTCGATAAGGATTTCTTGATGGCGTACTTGCTGCTGATGCGCTCTGCTTTTTAGAGCTTCATCCAGAGGAAGGATACCTTCTTCAACTGCTGCAAATAGTCGATTGCGCTTATGCTCCAGCTTTTTCAGTTCACTGGTAAGTTTCTTGATCTGTTCCTTTTCGGTGGAACGCGATGCCTTTTGCCTATCTCTCATCTCTTTAAGCAACTGTTCAATTCGAGAGGGAATGAGAATTTTATCTGCCATCCTTTCGAGAATCAGAGTATCGAGCTTATCGACAGGGATATTCTGCCCCTTGCAAGCCTTGCTGCCTTTGTTGATACGAGTAGTGCATTTGTAATATTTATATTTTCCGCTTTTTCCCGTGGCCAGAGTCATACTGCCACCGCAACAACCGCAGGTAAGAAATCCAGTCAGTAGTGTGGGATTATTAACGAGTCTCGGCGGAATCTTCTCCGGAGCATGCGCCGCGGAGCGTGCTCTAGCTCGGTCGAAGATTTCCGCCGAAACAATTGATTCCACTTCCAGTTTGATCCACTCACTCTCAGGCTTGAGTTGCTTGGTCTTTGAGTTTCGTTTGTTGAAGTAATACTCACCTTTATAGACAGGGTTAGAGAGTACATTGCTGACTTCAGTTTTCCCCCAAGGTTTTCCACGCTTCATAAGCCCACGTTCATTGAGATGGATTGCGATTGCTCGTAACCCCATTGGAGTTCCACGGTAACCGTTCAGTGATAATCTGAAGATTTTCTTTACGATGCTAGCTTCAGCAGGATCAAGCTTTAGGCGTTTCTTATTACCTCGGCGACCTTGGACAGGGACTTCTTCAGTCCGGTAACCAAAGGGAGGTTTTGACCCGTTCCAGAAGCCTTGCCTGGCATTCTCTTTCATAGCTCGCTGGGTATGTTTTCCGTTCTCTTTGCTCTGATACTCATCGAACACATTAAATATTTTCCGCGCCATTTCTCCAGATGGATCGTCACTTGTTTGCTGGGTGATAGATATGACCTTTGTCCCTGCCATGTTTAGTTTCCGTTCATACAAACCAAACTCCAAAGAGTCTCGGAAGAAACGAGAGAGGCTGTGAACAATGACCGCCTCGAACGGAGCAGGCGAAATCGTTGCATCTGCAATCATACGCTGAAACTCTGGCCGCCTATCGTCAGTGGCAGAAGCGCCGGCTTCGACATATTCCATGGCAACTGCGTAACCCTGTGACTTACACCATGCTCGCATCTGTTTGAGTTGATCGGGTATAGATAAATCCTTCTCAACCTGTCTTGTGGTAGAAACGCGTGCATACAGAGCTACAGCCATAACTTACTCCTTATCTAACTCAATCTGGATCAACGTGTCTCTGATGAGATCGGGAAGCATTGCCTGAAGTAAATCCAGCTCATCTTCGCTAATCTCATCCAGCAACTCATCGTTGAGGCTTATTGATATGTTTAATTCCTGTTCGTTGTTCAAGCATAACGCACCTGTGCATAGTGTATTCCTGCCCGATCCTTACCTTTCCTGCTGATCGAATAATTCTTTCAGCTCATTTTCCAATCCATTCTTTCCTAACTCATCCAGAACCAATTTCCGGTAGGCACTGAACTGTGATTCAGGCAGCGAAGCCTCAGCCACAAGTAAAATTCTATTCTTGTGCTTATTCAATAGCGTTATTGCCTTGCCAATCATGACCATTTCCCAAGTCTCATTTCTGTTGCCCGTTTCTCTACCTCGCTTTCCCATGTGCAAGGTTCACTGACCATGGAAACCCAATGCCTCATATCTGAGAAAGTCTCATCTTCTGACCGCATGAAATCGTCGTTCAATAAACACTGGATAGCTGCAAGGCGCTTCATGTACCCGTAGATGCTAACTGCAATTCTGTATCTACGTTCTTCAAGTGTAGAAGCTGAATCCAGTTCCTTTTCAATATCACCAAGGTCTTGATCTTTGATTCGAGTTTGGAGGTCAACCCAGAGTGGATGGAGTTGCCAACGAGAGCGATTGTTATCCATGCCTTGAATCCGCAAAGAATCATGGTTTCCTGCAAGATAACTGAGTAGTGCATCCTGGCGCTCTTTGAGCTGATTGAATGTTCTAATGCCATGTTCTTTTAGAGCATTCTTCCTAACCTGCCATTCAATTCGCCATACATTTTCTTCACATCCCCAAAGACCAAAGAACCATGTTTTTTGGCTTTTCTGATTTATCTCAGCGGTCTTGTCATAAACGCGCAAAACAATATCACCCTTACCAAACATAAAGGTTTGTACTTTTCCATTATCTCTATGCTGACTATCTTTGGATGAGACACTGACAAACGAATCTTCATTAAAATCAATTTCTGGGATTTGATAATCAAAGCTGAAATCCACGCGAGAAAGTGATTCATGCTGATAGGCCATAAAACCTAGCCCGTTAGCCCAATCCAGAAATTTGGAATGGAGAACCTCTGCTGATTCTCTCCAAAGGGCCTCACTTGGAAACGTCACAAAAAACGAAGGATTATTGAACTCCCCAAATTCAATTTTGAAATCTTGATTAGATATTACGAATGGAAAACCTGATGAACTCCCATAAGGATGAAGTAAAAAGGATGTTCCACCCAAATTGATATGCATTGGATCTCTGCTTTTGCTCTGCCTCAACCTTTCCTTTTCAGTGGAAAGCCATTCAAAATTAATTCCAGTATCAAGCTCAGGCCTGAGAAAATAAGCGCATTGGATTGTATCATGGCCGTGAAGAAGGAATTTCATTTTATCAGAGACAATCAGGGCCATATCGCTCTATGGTTAATTGCTGTTTTTCTCGAACACGCACATCATACAAATTGACTGCATGTGGATTTCCATTCTCTTTTTCCAGCTCGATAAAATGCTTGTTAGCCAAATCACCGAACGTTTTTCCTTCACCATTATCTTCAACAAATGTGACGCCTTGATGGTCTTCAAATTCTTTGCCCCAACCAAACTCAAATGATTCATATATTTCATCTAAAGCTGAAGATAGAAGATCAACCATAATATCAGTTTTAGTCTTGGTTGGATGCATATCACATAAGGCCTGAATCTTCGCAGTAATATGTGTAGGAAGGCGAAGAGAAATTGGACGCTTTGCCAGCCTAGAGTTGTCTTTGATCTGCCATGCCTTTCTTAGTTCTGATGCCTTCATATTCGCTCCTGTATGACATATGTAATACGGCAATAATTTACAGGCCATACGAGAATCTCAAGCATCATATGATTCGAGGTTGTATTGCTTCGACCTTCGCGGCGGTGCGTCCGTACCGTTGCGCGGGCGCTCCGGCGCTCAGTTACTACGCACTTATTGAATGGAAATTTGAATATTATTGATCTATTGACCTATACTAGGGAAGTACGGGAATGGGTGTGTATGTATTTATAGCCCCCCGTGTTACTGAAACGGGGTGAAGGGAATTATGCCAGACGTAACACCATGGATTGAGCATTTGAATCACCCTTTGCTACTGGCCGGTTTCGCCTTCTTTATTTTTTCCTCCATGGTTTATGAATTTACCACCTACAGGGGAATAATGATAAAGATGGTTTTCGGATTATCCCTTATCATCATTGTTGGTGGTTTATGGATCGCCGGCAAAGACAGTAAGGAACCTCAACCTGCCAAAATAGTTAAGCAACATACAGAAGGGAACCAAACCCCGGTAATCCATGCGCAAGGCAATGTAAATGTAACCTATGGCGTCCCACAGAAAGTCGTTGACCGATTAAACGAGTTGCTAGATGCAAAGGATATTGCGCTTCAGGATAAGGAATCAAAACTCCTGGAGTTGACTCGAAAGTTTAAGGAAGTTGAAGCACGATTGGCTGATCGTCCGGCTAATGATGAGATGGCAAAGAAAGCAAGGAGTCTCTTGCAAGCAGGCGATTTGGAT
>WFUI01000080.1 GCA_015485035.1 Mariprofundus sp. | reverse complement strand
TGCGAGAAGATGTCAGTCCTGGCGTGCTGTTTGTAGCCAAGCGGGGTGTGGGTGGCGATTTGTCGGATGTTAGTGCCGCCTCCATTAAAGGGGGAACCCAATGAGTGGAGTAGATATGGCCATTCAGGCAGGAATCTGGGCGCTGGAAATCCTTGCTATTGCTGTTCCGATAGCGCTGTCTGTCGCTTATATCACTTATTTTGAGCGGCGTATAATTGGTTGGATACAGGTGCGGAAAGGTTGTAATCGCGTTGGTCCGGCCGGATTGCTGCAACCACTGGCTGATGGTCTGAAACTGTTTTTGAAAGAGACAATTATCCCGGCCCGGGCTAATAAGCTCCTTTTTGTCGGGGCGCCGATTCTGGCGCTGACTCCTGCGTTGATAGCATTTGCTGTGGTGCCATTTGGTGAAACAACATTGTTCGGGTTTTGGGATGAACCGCATGTGATGGCTATCGCTCATCTGAATGTAGGGCTGCTGTATATCCTGGCAATTTCTTCTTTGTCCGTATATGGCTTCCTGATGGCAGGTTGGGCGTCCAACTCCAAATACGCCATCATGGGTTCAATTCGTACAACCTGTCAGATGATTTCCTATGAAATTGCCATGGGGTTTGGCTTGGTTACGGTTATGATGTTGGCTGGTTCGCTTGATCTGGCTGACATCGTGCATGCGCAGCAGGGAGGGCTTCTGCACTGGTATATGATTCCGTTGTTCCCGATTTTACTGGTCTTTTTTATCTCGGGTTGCGCTGAAGCCGGTCGTACGCCGTTTGATCTGACTGAAACCGAAGAGCTGGTGGCCGGTTATCATGTTGAATATTCAGGCATGTGGTTCGCCACATTCTCGCTGGCTGAATATGGCGCCATGATCTTGATCAGCCTTATGACCTCGATTTTGTTTCTCGGCGGCTGGTATGCGCCGATTCCGGCTCTGGATATTATTCCCGGGACATTCTGGTTGTTGGGTAAAGCCGCATTCCTGATCTTTGTGTTTATCTGGTTCCGGGCCACTTTCCCGCGCTATCGCTATGATCAGATGATGCGACTGGGCTGGAAAATTTTCCTGCCGTGGACGCTGGGCTGGATTTTTGTCGTCGGTGTGTTCATTTATACACCTGGACTCGATGGTATCATCAATTTCTGGTTGGCGTGGAGGTGATTGCGTGGGGGTAACACGATGCTGAAACGTGCATTCAAGACATGGTTCCTGTGGGAATTGCTGATCGGTTTATCAGTAACGGGTCGTTATCTGTTCAAGAAGAAGATTACGGTGGAATATCCGGAAGAGAAAACATGGTTGTCGCCGCGTTTTCGTGGTCTGCATGCGCTACGCCGTTATGAGTCCGGCGAGGAGCGCTGTATTGCATGCAAGTTGTGCGAAGTGGTTTGTCCGGCGCTGGCTATTACTATCGAGTCGGAAGAGCGCGATGATGGTTCACGGCGCACTACCCGTTACGATATCGATATGACCAAGTGTATCTACTGTGGTTTTTGTCAGGAAGCCTGTCCGGTTGATGCAATTGTCGAGACTCAGGAATTTGAATATGCAACTGAAACGCGTGGTGAACTTTATTACACCAAGGATATGTTGCTGGCCAATGGCGATCGATATGAGCCGCAGATTGCAGCGAATCTCGCTGCTGATGCTCGTTACAGTTGATTAAGGGTAGGGAGGGGTAATGCTCGAAACCGTATTTTTTAACCTGTTTGGCGGGTTATCAATCCTGGCCGGAATAGGTGTTGTACTGTCGCGTAATACCATGCATTCGGTGCTGTTCCTGATCTTATGTTTCTTTAATGCAGCCGGCCTGTTTTTTATGCTCGATGCCGAGTTTCTGGGTGTTATCCTGATTCTGATTTATGTCGGCGCAGTGATGGTGCTGTTCATGTTTGTGATCATGATGCTGGAAGTGAATGTAGCGAAACTGAAAGAGGGCGTGGTGCAATATCTGCCGCTGGGCGGCATGATTGCCGTACTATTACTGATTGAATTTGTGGCCGCGTCCAGTTCAGGCGTGTTTGCACAGGGTGATAAGGCAGTCGCCGAGCATTTTGGCAGGGAAGTCAACAATACGGCGGAGATCGGCCAGATCCTGTACACGAAGTATTTACTAGGGTTTGAAATTGCGGCAATTATCCTGCTCGTAGCACTGGTTGGTGCAATTGTGCTGACAATTCGCAACCGCAAGGATGCGAAATACCAGAACATCAATGCACAGGTGAAAGTACGTCGCGAAGATCGGATTCGCAAGGTGAGGATGTAATGGTTGGATTGTCTGAGTATCTGATTGTCGGCGCTGCGTTGTTTTCGCTTGGTGTGATCGGCCTGTTCCTGAACCGCAAGAATGTGATCACCATTCTGATGTGCATTGAGTTAATGCTGCTGGCCGTGAATATCAATCTGGTTGCATTTTCACATTTTCTGAATGATTTGTCCGGGCAGATTTTTGTGTTTTTTGTGTTGACTGTGGCGGCTTGTGAAGTGGCTGTCGGATTGGCGATTCTGGTGAGTTTCTACCGTATGCGTGGATCGATTGAAGTCGAAGATATCAACACGTTGCAGGGTTAAGGGGGAGCACAGGTGCAAGAAATGACACTGAATACAACAGAGCTGCTCGCTATTCCCGGCCTGCCGCTGCTGGCTGCTTTGCTTGCCGGCCTGTTTGGCTGGGCTTTGAAAGATAAACTGTCTCATCTGATAACATCCGGCGCGGTTATTATTTCGGCGCTGTTGTCCATACATGTATTTATGCAGGTGCTGGATGGTGCTTCATTCTACGGTGACTACTGGACCTGGATAATTTCCGGCGATTTTGTTGTACCTGTCGGCATGATGATTGACCCGTTGACGGCTCTTATGATGCTGGTTGTCACCATCGTGTCTGCCTGTGTGCATATCTATACCATCGGTTATATGCACGGTGATCCGGGATATTCACGCTTTTTCTCCTATATTTCGGCATTTACATTTTCCATGCTGGTGCTGGTCATGGGTAACAGTTTCTTTACCCTGTTTTTCGGTTGGGAAGCAGTGGGTCTGTTTTCCTATCTGTTGATCGGTTTCTGGTATAAACGAGAAAGTGCCAATTATGCCGCGCTCAAGGCTTTTATTGTCAACCGGATCGGAGATTTCGGTTTTCTGATCGGTGTTCTGGCGATCTGGTTCTACTTCGGCAGCGTCGATTATAAAACGGTGTTTGATATGGTGCCCGGTTTTGTTGAAAAGGGGATCACGCTGGATTTCATGAATTGGCAGATCAGCGCCATTACATTTATTTGCCTGGCTCTGTTTGTGGGCGCGATGGGTAAATCCGGTCAGGTGCCGCTGCATGTGTGGCTACCTGATTCCATGGAAGGTCCGACTCCGATTTCTGCTTTGATCCATGCCGCAACCATGGTTACTGCCGGTGTGTTTATGGTAGCTCGTCTGTCGCCGATGTTTGAATACTCCGAGGTTGCACTGGCTGCAGTGGTACTGGTTGGGGCTACGACTGCCTGGTTATGCGCTACGATTGGTCTGGTTCAAAATGATATTAAACGTGTTATCGCCTATTCCACCTGTTCGCAACTGGGATATATGTTTGTGGCCTGCGGTGTGTCGGCTTATTCGGTAGGAATCTTCCATTTGATGACGCATGCTTTCTTTAAGGCTCTGCTGTTCCTGGCTGCGGGTTCGGTCATTCATGCGGTGATGGCCAATCAGGATATTCGCAAGATGGGGCAGTTACGTAAATATATGCCGATTACCTATATCACCATGTTTATTGCAGCGCTGGCCTTATCAGGCGTGCCGCCATTTGCCGGATTCTGGTCCAAGGATTTGATTATCGAGGCGACCGTGGTGCGTGAAATGGGATGGGTAGGTGATTTTGCCTCCTTTGCGGTGCTGACGGCAGTGTTTATGACGGCCTTCTACACCTTCCGCATGTTCTTCCTGACTTTCCATAACTCGGATCGGGTTCCGGCAGAAGTGAAATCACATGTGCACGAATCTCCCAAGGTCATCACAATTCCATTGATGATACTGGCAGTGGGTGCGCTGGCTGCCGGGGCGTGGGGTGTGATGGTACTGGATATTGCCAATCCTGAAGTGGTGAACGGTTATTTTGGGAATTCACTGTTCGTGCTTGATGCACATAATCCGCTGAAGATGATTGCCGAGGAAGGTGAGCACGGTATGTTCCACTTTTTGCTGTCTATGCCATTCTGGCTGGCTATAGGAGGCATCAGCCTTGCGTATGCCATGTATTATCGTGAAACGGCATTGCCGGCAAAAATGGTTGCAATATCTCCTGCGGTACACAAATTCCTGCTTAATAAATGGTACTGGGACGAGTTGTACGAAAAAATATTCATTCAGCCAGCCCAACGATTGGGTAACTTCTTCTGGAAGTCCGGTGATCTGGCCATGATTGACAAGGGTGTGATTCACGGCGGTATCGTGGATTCGATTATGTCCGGCGCTGCGCGTATGCGTGCAATGCAGACCGGCATGGTATTTCATTATGCATTTGCGATGGTGATCGGTGTCTTCGGATTCCTGACCTATCTGATGTTGAACGGTTAAGGGGAGAGAAGGACGATGGATTTAAACAACGTCATGGGCTTTCCAATCCTGTCGCTAAGTATCTTCTTGCCGACGCTGGGTGCGCTCGTAATCTGGCTGTTTGTGCGCGGCGATAATGCTGTGCGCTGGGCTGCTTTGGGTGTCTCGATTGCAACCTTCCTGGTCACGTTGCCGTTGGCATTGCAATTTGACACCGGCACGGCGCATATGCAATTCGAGGAACTACACCCCTGGATCAGCGTATTCAATATTAATTATCAGCTTGGTGTGGATGGTATATCGATGCCGTTCATACTGCTGACAAGCCTGTTGACTGTGGTGTGTATTGTCTCGGCATGGACATGTATTCAGACCCGTGTGAAAGAATATATGATCGCTTTCCTGGTTCTTGAAACGACACTGATTGGCGTGTTCTGTGCACTGGATGCGATTCTGTTTTACTTCTTCTGGGAAGCAATGCTGATTCCGATGTACCTGATCATCGGAATCTGGGGTGGCAAGAACCGTGTATACGCTACGATTAAATTCTTTCTGTATACGCTGGCAGGCTCAGTATTGATGTTGATTGCTATTCTGGCCATGTATTTTGAGGCCGGCCACACATTCAGTTTGTTGGCATTCATGGATTACCCGTTTGATTTCACCTGGCAGTTCTGGATATTTATCGCATTCTTTATTGCCTTTGCCGTCAAAGTGCCGATGTGGCCGGTGCATACATGGTTACCGGATGCACATACCGAAGCACCGACTGCAGGCTCGGTAATCCTGGCCGGTATTCTGTTGAAAATGGGGGCGTATGGTTTTCTACGTTTCTCTTTGCCGATGCTGCCGGATGCCTCCCAATATTTCGTGCCGTTCATTGTGGCGCTGTCACTGGTGGCGATCATTTATATCTCGCTGGTGGCGATGATGCAAACGGACATGAAGCGTCTGATTGCCTATTCATCGATTGCACACATGGGTTTTGTAACACTGGGAACATTTATGTTTACTCAGGTGGCTGTTGAAGGCGCGGTCATTGGTATGATTTCGCATGGATTTGTGGCCGCAGCCCTGTTCCTCTGTGTCGGGGTGATGTACGACCGCTTGCATACGAGGGAAATCGGTGATTACGGCGGTGTGGTCAATGTGATGCCGGTGTTTGCCGCCGTAATGATGTTTTTCTGTATGGCCAATGTGGCGTTGCCGGGGGCATCGGCATTTATTGGCGAAATCATGGTATTGATCGGAACGTTTGAAGCAAATCCGGTGTATTTGGGCATGTCCACCAAGTGGGTGGCCATTGCAGCGGCAACCAGTGTGATACTGTCAGCCTGTTATACCTTGTGGATGTATAAGCGCGTGATTATGGGAGATCTGATCAAGGATAGCGTCAAAACCATGCAGGACATGAATATGCGTGAGTTCGGCTATTTCGTTCCATTGATTATGCTGACGTTGTGGATTGGTTTCTATCCTTTACCTGTGCTGGATTATCTGCATGTCTCGGTATCCCATTTGGTTGATCAGGCAACAACGAGCAAGCTGGCTGCAGCTGCACTGGCACAGGCGGCGCCTGTGCTTGATGCAGTACACCATTGAAGGAAGTAAATCATGGCTAATGTGACATTCCCGTTTCCGTTTCCAGATCATCTGATCGTCCTGCTGCCTGAAATGATTGTGGCCGTGCTGGCTATGGCGTTGTTGCTGGTTGATCTTTTTATATCCAGAGAGAACAAGGTGTGGACAGCTTATCTGGCAATTATATCTATCGTGATCGCTGCATTTGCCACATTGCAGTTATCGTCGGGTGAAACTGTTCATGCATTTTATGGTTTCTTCGTATTTGATCCGTTTTCAGCATATTGTAAATTGTTAATCTATGTTGCCACAGCTGTTGCGATGGTGATTTCTATTGATTATATGAAAGATGAGGAAAATATCGGTGAGTACTATGTGCTGATGCTGTTTGCCATGTTGGGTATGATGTTAATGGTATCCGCAACCAATTTTATCATCATGTACCTTGGTATGGAGTTGATGGCTTTGAGTGTGTATGTGCTGGTGGCTTATCAGCGTGAAGTGCTTCGTGCCAATGAAGCAGCACTCAAGTATTTTATTCTGGGATCACTTTCTTCGGCAATGCTGCTCTATGGCATCACCTTTTTGTATGGCGTCACCGGCAGTTTTGATTTTGTTGAGGTGGGCAATGCGCTGGCAGCTTCCGATAGCAATGCACGCAGTGCCGTTCTGCTTGGGCTGGTATTTCTGTTGGCTGGCCTTGGGTTTAAAATTTCACTGGCACCTTTCCATATGTGGACGCCGGATGCTTATGAAGGTGCACCTACACCAATCACCGCATTTATGTCGGTTGCACCCAAGGTGGCCGGATTTGCTATCATCATCCGTGTGATGGTGGATGCATTGCCGGCCGTACAAGTTGAATATACAGCAATTCTTACAGGTATGGCGATATTGACGATGGCAGTAGGAAACCTGGCAGCCATCGCCCAGCGCAATATCAAACGCATGCTGGCTTATTCAACGGTTGGTCATGTTGGTTTTGTGATTCTTGGTGTGATTGCAGGCAATGCCGACGGATACGCCGGTATTCTGGTTTATCTGTCTATTTATCTGGTCATGACCATGGGTGTATTTGCCATTATCATTATGATGCGCAGAGAAGGCATTCAGGGTGAATTGCTGGATGATTTTGCCGGTTTGTCCAAAGTGCGACCCGGTTATGCGCTGGCCATGGCGATATTTATGTTTTCGCTTGGCGGGATTCCGTTCCTGGCCGGGTTCTGGGCCAAGTATGCGGTGTTTATCGCTGCTGTAGAGGCAGGCCATTTGTACCTGGTGTTGTACGCACTTTTGTTCTCTGCAGTCGGCGCCTTTTATTATATTCGCGTTGTGAAATATATTTATTTTGATCCAGAGCGAGTGGCGTTTAATCTGGTAGAGAGTCGAGCCATGCAGACAACAGTCGTGGTCATGGCACTTGCAGTAGTGGCCCTGGGTATTTATCCGGATCCATTGATGGATTTATGCAAGCAGGCATTGGCCGGATTGGTATAGGCGCTTATTTTGTTGCTGGATAGCGATCAGTATTAAGCTGAAAAAAATGGACGGGCAAAAAATGCGGTTGAAAACGGACGAACACGCCGCTACAATGCGCCTCGCACAAGCTGAGGGGATGGGAATAAGCATGCAACCAAGTCTCATTTCATTCGGCTGAGGGCTTGATGTCACTGAAAAATGACGCTGCCTTGAGAAGTATTTTAAGACAGCAGTTAATGTTTGGTGTATTCGGTTTTTTTGCACTCGTATCTATTGGTCAGATGTTATACGGCATATCCTTTTTCTTTGGCGTGCTGATGATGGCGGTAAATGGCTGGTGGTTGGCGAAGCGATTCGAGAAAACCAGCGGGCTGAGTGTAGAGTCCAGTCAGCGATCTCTGTATGCAGGGGCCGCGGTCCGGTTTATAGCGTTGATAGCAGGCTTGGTGCTGGCGCATCTGATCGGGTTTCACCTGCTTCTGGTTGCGGCAGGGATGTTTGTAGCGCAGGCGGTTGTATTCATATCGGCGCTGCGTTTGTTTGGAAAGAACAGTGTTTAGTGCAATCAAGATTATGGAAGAATACCAAGGAGACGGTTTTGGCTGAGCAGAGTCACGAAGGCGGAATTGCAGGTCATCTGCATTACTGGACCCTCAAGTTTGATGAGTCCAATCCGTTTATGCAAATTCATTTGGATACCATGCTTGTTTCGATTGTAGTGGCTGGAGGCATGTTTATATTTGCGCTATGGCTGAAGGGCAGGCTGGTTGAAGGGGCTCCAAGCGGTGCCCAGAACTTTATGGAGTCGGTAGTTGGCTTTATTGATGACACGGTGAAGGATAACTTCCCGGTTAACAATCCGTTGATTGCTCCGCTTGCATTTACCATCTTTGTGTTTATCGCTCTGGTTAATACCATTGATATTTTGCCGGCATTCCTGATCGGCAATATTGCTCACCTGTTCGGAGTCGAACATTTCCGACCTGTGCCCACCAATGATTTGAATCTGCCGGCTGCGATGGCGGTGTCCGTATTTGCTTTGGTTCTGTATTACGAGTTCAAGCTCAAGCCGGTTCACTTTATGAAAGAGCTCGTCATGGAGCCGTTTACCAATCTGGTTCCCGGCTTCCTGAAGCCAATCGTGATGCCGATTAATCTGATACTCAAAGTGGTTGAAGAAGTGGCCAAGCCATTGAGCCTTTCCTTCCGACTGTTCGGTAATATGTTTGCCGGCGAAGTAATTTTCCTGCTGATTGCATTCCTGCTTCTCGGTGGTGGTGCGGTAGGAATGGCGGCCGGTTTTGTTATTGGCCTGGGGTGGACGATCTTCCATCTGTTTATAGGCCTGTTGCAGGCATTTATTTTCATGATTCTGACTGTGGTGTATTTATCCATTGCGCACCAGCCAGTTGAACACTAATTATTTATAACGAAAGGAGTATATAAATATGGACGCTACAACTATCATTACAGCTGCATCTGCTATTTCAGTCGGTGTCATTCTTGCTGCTGCAGGCCTTGGTTCTGCAATTGGCTGGGGTCTCATCTGCTCAAAAACTCTGGAAGGCATTTCCCGTCAGCCAGAAATGCGCCCACAGTTGATGTTTAACATGTTCATCTTTGCAGGTTTGATGGAATCATTTCCGTTCATCATCATGGCATTCGCTCTGTGGTTCCTGTTCGCCAACCCGTTCCTGGGCTAATTGAAAAAGAACAACGAACTAAAGAGGAGGTCGTATGAGTATTGACCTGACATTTATCGGTCAGATTGTGGTTTTCCTGACGCTGGTGTATCTGATGCGGAAACATCTGTACGGACCGATGTCCGAGCTGATGGAAGCCCGCGCGCAAAAGATTGCTGACGGACTGGCTGCTGCAGATGCCGGTATGGAAGCCAGAGCAAAAGCTGAAGCAGAAATTGCTGAGCAAATGAAAGAGGCTCGTGCCAGAGCGGCCGATATCCTGGCTTCCGCTGAGAAGCGTGCCGCCGAGATTGGTGAAGAGGCTGTGCTGAGAGCGCGTTCGGATGCAGAAGGCATCATCGATGCAGCTCGTGAAGAAGTAAATGCCGAACTGGGACGTGCGCGTCAGATTCTGCGGGAAGAAGTGGCTGATATTGCCATGCTTGCAGCGGAACGCGTGGTTGAGGCCGAACTGGATGCCAAGCGTCATGCCAAGCTGATTGACGGTATTGTCAGTACCGGATTTGGTAACGCATGAGTACTTCGCAGATTTCACGCCGTTACGCATCGGCCCTGTTTGAGTTGATCAATGAAGGGTGCAAGATTCAGAATGATCTTGCCAAAGTAGCTGCGGTAGCTGCCAATGACGAAGTCAATGCGGTGCTTTCATCTCCTGAGTATCCCGCCGAACTGAAACGTAATGTTATCGTTGAAGCTGCCGGTGGCAAGGTGAATGCTGAAGTCGATCGGCTGGTGATGATGCTGGCGGAGCGCAACAAAGCGACCTTGCTGCCTGAAATCAATTCACAGGTTGAAACGATGATCCATCAGGCTGAAAGTCAGGTGGATGCAGAAGTCACTGTTGCCACTGCAATCAATAAGGCTACACAGGATAAGTTGTCCAAAGCTCTGGCGGCTGCCACTGGTAAAAAAGTGAGTCTTTCAGTGTCAGAAGACCAGTCCATCCTGGGTGGTATGGTTGTTCGCATTGGAGACCGTAAAATAGACTATTCGTTGCGTACGAAGCTGGACGGCTTGCGCCGTGTTTTGGCATCGTAAGCAACAGACTGATTTGAAATGAAAAAAATTACGCGCCTGCATGATTTTTTCAACCCCATGATAGATAGCATATCGTGTGTGAAAAAAATCCATGCGCGTTCGAGGAAATAATATGAAGCTCGATACCGCAGAAATTAGTTCAATCATCAAAGAGCAGATTAAGGGATTTGAAGCCAGTGCTGCCGATGCCAATGTCGGTCGCATCATCTCCGTTGGCGATGGTGTAGCGCGTGTGCACGGCTTATCCGGCGCGATGTCCGGTGAAATGCTTGAGTTCAGCAATGGCATCAAGGGCATGGTGCTCAATCTCGAAGAGGACAGCGTTGGTGCTGTAATTTTCGGTGAATTTACAACATTGTCAGAGGGCGATGAAGTTAAATGCACAGGCAAGATTTTTGAGGTTCCGGTCGGCCCTGAGCTGAAGGGTCGTGTGGTAAACTCACTGGGTCAGCCGATTGACGGAAAAGGCCCGATTAATACAACGGAAAGTGATGCTGTTGAAAAGATTGCTCCGGGCGTAATCGAACGTAAATCTGTGGACCAGCCGTTGCAAACCGGCATCAAGTCCATTGACTCCATGGTGCCTGTTGGGCGCGGCCAGCGTGAGCTGATTATTGGTGACCGTCAGACCGGTAAGACTGCTATTGCGATTGATACGATCATCAATCAGAAAGACTCAGGTGTTACCTGTATCTATGTTGCCGTTGGTCAGAAAGCGTCCACCGTGGCTACGGTTGTGCGTACTCTGAAAGAACATGGAGCTCTTGATAACACCATTATCGTGGCTGCATCTGCATCCGAATCTGCAGCACTGCAATATATTGCACCATATGCCGGTTGCACGATGGGTGAATATTTCCGCGATCGTGGCGAAGATGCACTGATCGTTTATGATGATCTGACCAAGCAGGCGTGGGCTTATCGCCAGGTTTCCCTGATTCTCCGTCGCCCTCCGGGTCGCGAAGCATATCCTGGTGATGTGTTCTATCTGCATTCGCGTTTGCTGGAACGTGCCTCACGTGTTGACGAGAAATATGTTGAAAAATTCACCAACGGTGAAGTGACAGGTAAAACAGGTTCACTGACTGCGTTGCCAATTATTGAAACTCAGGAAGGCGATGTCTCTGCATTCGTTCCAACCAATGTGATCTCTATTACGGACGGTCAGATTTTCCTGGAAACCAGTCTGTTTAATTCAGGCCAGCGCCCGGCAATCAATGCCGGCCTGTCAGTATCCCGAGTGGGTGGTGCAGCACAAACCAAGGCGATGAAAAAAGTCGGTGGTGGTTTGCGTCTGGATCTGGCCCAGTACCGTGAACTGGCTGCATTTGCCCAGTTCGCTTCCGATCTTGATGCTGCAACACGTCAACAGATTGAACGCGGCAAACGCGGCATGGAAGTACTTAAGCAGGATGAGAACAATCCACAGTCTGTGGCTGAAATGACAGCTATACTGTATGCATTGAACAACGGCGACCTGGATGATGTCGAGGTAAACAAGATCGTTGCATTTGAAAAAGCCTATCTGGCGAACTTGAATTCAGTACACTCCACGCTGATGGAAGGATTGAATGCAACGCCGGCACTGAATGAGCAGGTAGAAGAAGGTTTGCAGAAAGCAATGGCAGACTTTAAATCTACCGGCACATACTAAGTAAAAGGGATTCGATATGGCTTCTGCCAAGGAAATACGCAACCAGATCAAGGCGATCCAGAATACTGGTAAAATCACCAAGGCGATGGAAATGGTTGCCGCCTCCAAGATGCGCAAGGCGCAGGATCGTGTGGTGGCTGCACGTGCCTATTCCGAAGGGATTCTGCGTGTTGTCGGGCACCTGATGAGTGCGCATCCGGAATACAAACACCCGTTTCTGGTTGAACGTGACGAGATCAGGAAAGTCGGTGTAATCATCATCACCACAGACAAAGGCCTGTGTGGCGGTTTGAATACCAATGCGCTGAAAAAAGCTCTCGGACTGATGAAGCAGCAGGAAGTCGATGTTGAAGTGTTCACCATAGGGCGCCGTGCGGGTATGTTCATGCGTCGTATAGGAGCACCGATTATTGGTGTTGCCGAGAATGTGCCTGATATACCGGAACTGTCCGATATCATTGGCTTGGTAACTCTGGCTATCGAGAAGTACATTAAGGGCGACATTGATGCTGTCCACCTGGTTTATTCTGAGTTTGTCAATACCATGACCCAG
>WFUI01000079.1 GCA_015485035.1 Mariprofundus sp. | reverse complement strand
CTCTCTATGTCAGCCTGGTCACTGTGGTTTTTATCCGAAGACTTCCGGGTTATTTATCAGTTACGGAAACAGTGAACCTTGAATATCCCGGCCAACTTTGCGATAGTCCTTCCTGAAGATGATTCCTCTTTGGTCTTTCTTTCGTCGGCCGGGTGCCGTCAGAGCGATCGGAAGTAGTTTCAACAGTTCTTGTTTCTGGTGATAGAGCATTATCAGTATTCTGTATGAGGGGTTGTAATGTCTGACAAAGAAAAGGCTGATCAACAGCGTAGTTTTGAGCGATTTCCTCTGGACTTCTCAGTCAGGATTACCGGTTCGACCCCGTCTAATAAACCGTTTTCCGATCATGGGGAAATGAGCAATGTTTCCGGCAGCGGTGTATGCTTTATAACACGGCATCCTGAATGGTATTCAGAGGGGCAAAGGCTGCTTATTCATGTGTGCTTACCGGGGACGGATCAGCTGGATGCCGGTATGGAATCCAGCGGTACTGTCGCATGGGTGTTGTCCGGTCAAGGTGATGACACAGGGCAAGCTCAGGTTGGAATAGCTATGGACGGTTGCATGTCATTTGAAACCAGAACTGTTCAACAGGGTGACAAGCAGGGATGATGAAAATTCCCCGTCGATTTAAAGATATCGAACAGGCCAGTTATGCCCTGATCGGTTTTATTCCCTACCTGCTTGCATTGTATATCATCATATCACTGGGTATAAATGTGACCGTATCCATTTTAATCGTTGCTGCCATAGCATTGGTTGCCCATTTGATCGGTTTTTCCGTCATTCGAAAATTTGGCCAGCAATTAAAAATGGTATGTGACAGTACCAGTAAGGCGTTGTCTTCCAAATTGAGGACATCGATTGAAATCGACGAGGATATACCGGATGAACTGAACGATATCGTCAACGCATTTAATGTCATGCTGCTCGAATCCCAACGCTCGGCGCGTAATTTCCAGGAAATGACAACCAAGATGATGCTTTACAGTCGCGATATTGAAAAATATCAGAAAAGGCTGAGGGAAGAAGGGCTGTCCCGTCATCGGCTGAGTCGTTATGTCGGCCAGGATCTGGTCAACAAGATTGTCAATTCGAATGAGGACACACCGCTGCAGAATAAAAGGCAGATGGCGACTATCCTGTTTGCTGATATCCGTTCATTTACAACGATTTCCGAACACCTTGAGCCTGAAGTTCTCATTAGTATGCTCAATGAATATTTTGATGCCATGGTGAAAATTATATTCAAGCACTATGGCGTACTTGATAAATTTGTTGGTGATGAACTGATGGCAACCTTCGGAATACTGGATTCTGTAGAGAATGGTCCGATCAACGCCCTGAAGGCTGCTATTGAGATGCAAAACAAAATGAAGAGTCTGATGGATGAGTTCAGGAAGAAAGGCTACCCTGTTTTCGAAGTTGGCATTGGTATCAATTGTGGTGACGTGGTGATGGGTAATCTTGGTTCAAAGAATCGCATGGATTATACTGTCATCGGCGATACGGTAAATGTGGCGGCCCGGCTTGAGCAGATGGCAGAAGGACGGAGTATTATCGTCGGAGAAGCAGTACATGAGCGATGCGGTCATTTGATTGCGATGCAGCCAAAGGGAGAGGTGAAGGTAAAAAATCGCTCGCAGCCGGTGAAGTGTTATCAGGTGATAAGCTAGCTGGCACTGAAATGGGATAAACCATAGGCGTCGGGCGGCTTTCATCCCGGCCTGTAATACATTGCTGGCGGCAATCACGTTAGTTCTCAGGAAAAATAAATTTACTTATGTTTCTGATCAGGAGGTTTTTCCATGCCAATTTATGAATTTCATTGCCGGGCTTGCGACAGCCATTTTGAAACACTGGTGCGCAACAGTTCAGAGGCGGTATCCTGCAAACAGTGTGGTAGCGATAATCTGCAGAAATTAATTTCAGCGCATGCGGTTGGTTCCGGAGCTGCTGACACGCCCTGCGGAGCTGCCCCGTGTTCACCTGCCCCTGTTTGTGGTGCCGGTGCATGCCCGGCCCGTCACTGATGGCTGGAAAGGTATCTTTATTTGAGCCGCCGGTAATCATTCCGAATCCGGCGCTTTCTTTACCCCGGACGTGAAACCTGCACAGATTATTCTTGATCCCCCGGAATGGCTGCCGGCATGGATAGATACCCATGGCGACAGTTATCCGGATATTTCAACGCGGATGCTGTTGGCCATCGAATTATCAGCGCTCAATATTGAGCATCACACAGGTGGCCCCTTCGGGGCAATCATTTTCGACAGTGTTTCATATCAATTGATCAGTGCGGGAGTTAATCGGGTGATTTCCTGTTCCGCATCAATCGCACATGCTGAAATCATGGCCATTACGGCTGCGCAGCAACAGCTGGGCAGTTTTGATCTGTCAGCCAGAGGTTTACCATCGTGCGAACTGGTTAGCAGTTGTGAACCATGCGCCATGTGTTTTGGCGCTGTGCCATGGTCGGGTGTCCGGCATCTTGTTTGTGCCGCCCGCGATAGCGATGCACGTGCGATTGGTTTTGACGAAGGCCCTAAATTATCGAGCTGGAAAGATGCTCTGCTCCAACGCGGCATGACTGTAGAAACCGATATCTGCAGAAGCGATGCTGTTGAAATATTACGACATTACGCAGGCAATAACGGGCTGATCTATAATGCCCGGCATGATTCGTTGCCCGGCTGAAAGTAAACTGAAAGCAGACTGAACCGGAAGCGACCCACAGGCATGCGATACAGAATTTCCGGACTCTTTCTTGCTACATGGATGTTTTGTTTATGCAGTGTTGCAGTGTTCGCGGCGCAACCGGAAAACAGTGGAGGCTGGGTCACTGTGCCGGCGGGATACTTCTTTTCCGGCAGTAGCCGGATTCAGGTTGAGCAGGCTTATCAAATCAGTGCGGCGGGATATGGCCATGACCGGGTGCGCCGGTATGGCTGGTTTGATCATGAAATACCGCTGCGCAAACGCTATCTGCCTGCATTCCGTATTCAGAAAGTGCCGGTGACGCAATACGAATATGCCCGTTTTGTGGCTGACACCGGGCATCGTGCCCCGTTTGTTGATGCGACTACATGGCAATCGTACGGCCTGGTACATCCCTATAAGCGTGCCCGCAGTTATAACTGGTCCGGTAACACACCCCCTGCAGGCAAGGGAAATCACCCGGTCGTTCTGGTTACGGTAAGTGATGCTGAAGCTTATGCCCTGTGGCTATCCCGGAAAACAGGACGGAAGCTGCGTTTACCCGGTGCAGAAGAATGGGAAAAAGCCATGCGTGGTACGGATGGGCGTTTATATCCATGGGGTGACGATTACGATGCCAGTCGATTGAACAATGCAGATCAGGGGTCGGTTGCATCGGAATACGCAACCATGCCAGTCGGATCATTTCCACAAGGCGCAAGCCCTTACGGGGTACTGGATGGTGCCGGTCAGGTGTATGAATGGACTGCAACAGAGCATGGGAAGCATAGCCACGTAGTCAAGGGCGGTAGCTGGGACGATCACGGAGGCATTTGTCGTCCGGCCGCATGGCATTCGCGTCCGCAACGGCTGAAACATATCCTGATCGGATTCCGCCTGGTTGAGGTGCTGCCATTCCGGAGCTCAGTCCGGGTTGGTGGCGCTAAAGGGGAATGACTCTGACGATGTGAGAAAATGGATGCCGCTTTCTTCCGGACGCCGGTATTCGTCCAGCTGTCGCTTCAGTACATCGAGATCGGCATCGGAGATATCATATCCGGTCTGCTGTCTGCGGAGGATATTGTTTTTCAGTGTTTCCGGTTCGATATCCAGCCAATAGAAATGTAATAATACACGGCATGTCTTTGCCAGTTTCCTTACCTGCTTGCGGCTGTCCGGATGCAGGAATGTAGCATCCAGAATAACCGAAAACCCTGCCTTGAGTACACAGCGGGCGGCATCGAACATGGCTCTGTATGTATGGACATGCATGTCCCGGCCGTATTGTTCGAGGTCGGGATAATCGGCTGCAATCCGCTTGCGTGTGGCATCAGACCGGATGATGACAGCGCGTTGAGGGCCGCAACCAAGCAGTGCCAAATGACTTTTGCCGCTGCCGGACAGACCGCCAATGGCAAACAGGACTGGTTTGACCGGCCTTGTATATCTTGTCGCAAGCGCAAAATATTTTTGTGCTTCATGCCACTGCGGTTGTTGCTGTTCGGGCGGCAATTCATCTGCGAGAATGCAGGCCACCTTGCCGCGTACGCTGGCCCGGTAGAGCAGATATATTGGCAACAATGCGAGCCCTGAATAATCTCCGGAATATTCAAGATAGCGTGATAAAAAACGCATACCCAGGTCGGGACGCATGTGCGCATCACAATCCATCACCAGAAAGGCAACATCGTTCATGGTATCGATGATGCGGTAAGCATCGTTGAATTCAATGCAGTCAAACAGGACCGGTTTATCGTCGACCAGCGTGATATTTCTGAAATGCAGGTCTCCATGACAATGCCGGACATGTCGGTCGCTCTGCCGCTGTTTCAGTAGTTCCTGTTTTACTGTCAGCTCGGTACTTATGAACGAGGACAGGGACTGCAGACTTTCCGGCGCAATGACAAGGCCGACATGTTCGGTGGCCATGGCCAGATTATCCCGAAGATGGCTGGCCAGCAGCGAGGCATGATCAAAGTCTGTATCAAGATTGATTTCCGCCTGATCATGAAAACGGGCCACATATTCAGCCAGCTGATCCATCCATTTCGGCTCAAGTTCATTCTGCAACAGTTTCCGGTCAAACAGGTCGGATTGCCTGAAGCGGATCATTTTCAGACAGTAATCCACGATTTTTCCTGATGCATTGAAGTTGTAAATATCGCCGTGTTGATAGACGGGCAATACATCGAGATACAAAGTCGGTGCCAGCCTGCGGTTTAGTTTCAGTTCCTGTTCACAGTAATATTTCCGTTTCGCCAATGTGGAGAAGTCCATAAAACCGAAGTTCACCGGTTTTTTGAATTTATAGGCAAAGTCGCCGCTCAGAAATACCCACGAGGCATGCGTCTGGATCATTTTAATATCAGTGACCGGATGCGGGTAGGTTTCAGGTTTGTAGCATGCCCGGATGTGAGGTGGCATTTTGGAATAAGGCATCAGTTCAAAGAAATGATCTTAAACTGAAGGATCTAAACAAAACAGGCCCCGGGATATGCCGGAGCCTGTACATTGCAAGATAGGGTGTGCATCAGCCGTGCTCGATGAACATACCCCGGTTAATATCGCCAATACTGACGATACCGGTCAATTTATCGTTATCCACGACCGGGATACGGCGCAGGTTTTTCAACCCCATATAGGATGCAGCTTTAAGAACAGGCATTTCAGAATAGACGACCATAGGATTCGGTGTCATCACTTCCCTGACCTTCATGCACATCACACGTTTATAGTTCTCTTCCATGTCTTCAAAATCACGAGCTGATTTGGCATCATGGATATATTCACCAAAATTGGGGTAGAGCGGTAGCATCGTGTCGCGAATCGTGATAATGCCAATCAGTTTTGTGGCATCCTCTTCATCAACCACAGGCAGCGACCCACAGCGGCGCATGACCATTTTTTGTGTTGCATCATGCAGGGTGTCACTTGCCTTACAGGTGAGACAGCCGCGTGACATAATATCTGAAACTTTCATGATTCCTCCCGAGACGTCGTTCGGCAGATGATACAGCCGAATTTAGAGGCGCAGCATAGCATGGAATAAACGGCTTGTGCAGATGCTTTATTCTGGATGTTCGGAATTTCCCGCAGTATTCGAGCACCACTGGATAGCCGTACATTCGGCAGGCGAACGGCAGGCGCTGCATTAAAACCATCCATGCAATGCCACGCCCTGATAACTTGCAGGATACGAAGGCCCGGCAGCAAGAATAGTTGACACTGTTTTGTCAGACGGTATGGTTCCGCGCCTCACTATAAGGCGCAGCAATGGCTGCAAGGAGAAACAACGTGGCAAATCATGCATCAGCACTGAAACGTGCTCGTCAGGACGAGAAAAAACGTTTACAGAATCGCACCCAGAAATCTGCAATGCGCACCGAGATCAAGAAGGTGCTGGCTGCAGTAGAAGCCGGCGATAAAGATACAGCCGCGACAGCTCTGAAAACTGCGACCTCCATGCTTGATAAAGCTGGCCGCAAGAATCAGATTCATGCCCGTCAGGCATCCCGCAAGGTATCCCGCCTGAATGCCAAAGTGAAAGCGATTTCCTGATTTTATTCTGAATTCTGAAAAGCCCGTCTGACCTTTGGTCCGGCGGGCTTTTTTTATGCCATCATTACATTCGGTTTTCACAGTCATTGCTGTAATTCGCAATGATTTGAAGGGCGGAATTACAGAAAAAGCAATAAAAAGGGGCCGGCTTTTGCCGGCCCCTGATATGGCTCCCCAGTCAGGACAAATCTGGGCACCAATGGAACGAAGTTCTTCCCATTCCTTAATATGGACATGAAAGGTATCTAAAGGAGGGGTACTTCTTTCTAAGTCCAGAAATACGTAGTAATAGCAACAGTCCTTGATTGTTTTTCTGCCAGTAGTAAGTATAGGGATTATGATGATGTGTTCGGAGTCATTCTATCCCCCCCCCATCCTTTGAAATTTCAGTTGAATTCTAATGGCAGCTAAGAATGGGCTATTTAAGGTATGCCTGATATCAAATCCATACCTTACACAATCCAGCAATTATCACATGTGCGCGCCATGGTTCATAACCTGAAATGAAAATAAAACTCGCTCACAGAATGAGTCTGTTCACTGGCTGCATTCTCTTGTTTGGGATTGGTGCTATCACCTATGAAACCATCCACTCGAATACATTGATGATGCAAAAGATCGGCAAAGATGAATCTAAACGCCTGAGCCAAGTTATCTTCGATGATCTCTACTCCACCATGCGGGCTGGAGGCGGCAGGGCAGAGAACCAGGCCACTCTGGAGAGGCTCAGAAAGATTGAAGGCATCGAAGATCTGAGAATCATTCACAGTGCGCAAATTGACCGTCAGTATGGGATTCAGGCGGATGAGACTCCGGCAGATGAGCACGACAAGGCCGCCCTCGAAGGAAAGACGGTCAGCTTTATTGAAGAGAATGGATTCAAGAGCGCGAGGTTTGTCCGTCCGGTCTTTGTGGTTCAGGAGTGCAGATCGTGCCATATGGCTGAGGTGGGTAATGTGAACGGTGCCATATCAATTCGCATTTCCCTGAAGAAGTATGAGTCGCTTTTTGCCCGGCATACAAGGGATTCTCTTTTTATTGGCAGTGTCGTTCTACTCGCGATCTTTATCACTATTTTTCTGCTTGTACGCAAAAGGGTGCTCGAGCCTGTTGGTAAGATTGCTGCCGGCGTTAAGGCTCTGGAACGGGGCGACCTGAACCATCAGCTGAAGATTACAACGGGTGATGAATTGGAAGATGTTGGCAATGCCTTTGAGCATATGTCTGCCTCTTTGTATGCCAAAACTGCAGAATTAAAATACCTGCTTGAAAGATATTCAAAACTAGTGGAGTCGGCAATAGATGCTGTGATACTTTATGACCTCGAAACAAACCGTCTTATTG